>JAHEEY010000311.1 GCA_024640485.1 Chloroflexota bacterium
AGGTCACACGATCTTCCAGTCCCGGGAACCGTATGCCTGGCGGACTTCAGCTTAGTTGACCTTGGATGATGTCAACGCTGGAATCTCCGATTTTAGACGGTCCCATTCATTAAGCAAGTCACCCACTACGAAAATAGAACCGGTGACACAAATCAAGTCGCCTGGCCCTGCCATGGACCAAGCCTTGGCAAAGGCCTCGGCCACCGTGGGGATTTCGACCAATGAAAAACCAGATTTTTCGGCCGCCAGGGCTAATTGATCGGTGGGCGTGGCTCGGGGGTGTATGGACATAGTGGCAATCGCACCGGCCGCTAAGGGAAGCAGCTCGCCCAAGACTCCGGACACATCCTTGCCTTGACTGGTTCCCAATATCAGCCACAACCGTTGGAAACTGTAATCAACTTCTAGTGCCTGGCGCAGCTTGATCGCCGAGTCGACATTATGAGCACAATCGACCAGGACCGATGGCGTTCCTGGCCTGCTGTGGAGCATCTGCAGCCGGCCGATCCAGCTGACGCCTGCCAGCCCCCGAGTGACCGCATCGATAGTCAACCCAGGGAAATGGTCGCGCACGGCGGCCAAAGCTGCCAAAGCGACAGCGCTGTTCTCGAGCTGATGAATTCCGGAAAGCGCCAACTTGAAGACGGTCGCTTCAGGAATGAATTCTGGATCTGTCGACTGCTGGACAATCAGCTCTTGATTGCTGCCGCCGTAGCGCCAATCTTTTCCGATCACGGTGAGCGGCGCTCCCCGTTCGGCGGCGATTTCCTGCAGGCGGGATAACGCTTCGAACTTCTGATTGGCGCTGACCACCGGGATACCTGCCTTGATAATGCCCCCTTTTTCTGTAGCGATCTCTGCCAGGGTGCTGCCCAGAAACTCAGTGTGGTCCAGGCTGAGGCTGGTGATGACCGAGACCAGAGGGGTTATCACATTGGTGGCATCCAATCTGCCGCCGAGGCCGACTTCTATCACCGCCACATCGACGCCCTGACGGGCGAAATGGAGGAATCCGATGGCCGTGATCGCTTCGAACCAGGTGACATTCTCGACGGTTTCCATCGCCTTGAGCACCCGCTCAGCATGCTCAGCGAAATCAGCTTCTGATATCATCCCGTCCGGATCGGCAGGAGTCAGGATGCGGATGCGCTCTCGGAACTCGCGCACGTGGGGCGAGGTATACAGTGCGACTCTGAGTCCTGCTTCCCGCAAGACAGCGGCGCAGGTAGCGGCTACGGATCCTTTGCCTTTGGTGCCGGCGATATGGATGGTCCGGTACTGGTTCTGCGGCGAGCCCAAGAATTCCATCAGCATGCCAGGCCGTTCCGTGTCCAACTTGCTGGCCATATACCGGTCTTGACGGCCGGCCTCGAAGTTGATCAACTCGTATAGAATATCGAGAGCCTTTTCATAGGCCTCGTGGCTGTTGGTGGTACCAGTACTCATGGCAGAGATTGTAGCGAATTAGCCGGAAGTGGAAAAGGAATACGACTCTGAGAAAGATAGGGACTGGGGATTGGTTGTTTTTGACAACCATATACCGGCTGGTTACACTCACACCCATTAAATGCTTTCAATCTATATCGATGGTAATGAAGGAGTAGGGGATGATAGACGCTGTAAGTACTGCCCATGCGCTGATTTCCAACACACTGTGGCTGTTCTTCTTGATCCTGGGATTGTGGGGGCTGGTTCGAGCTGTGCAGAGGCAAGGGGTGGACGGCAGTTATCTGGGTGCCATGGCGATTGGCCAGGCTCTTTTCTTAGTTCAAGGCGCGATGGGTGTTGTTTTGTGGGCCAGCGGACTGTTGTCCCCGCTGGGCCGGCCGGCGATGCACGTTCTCTACGGTACTTTCGCGCTCATCTTCATGCCCTTTGTCTACTTCATCTGGCTGAAGAGCGATGATTCCAATCGGGCACAGTGGGCCCTTGCCTTGACCACATTATTCATGTTTGGCATTGCCCTGAGGGCGATCGGAACAGGCGTCTAGAATCAGGGAATCAGCCGTAGATTGCCGAGCATCAAGCTTGAGAGGAATCCGCCTGACCGCTGGCACTGCGCTGCGCCGCTTCGGGAATTTCAGTTTGACCGTATTCCATCTTCTTCAGTCGATAAAGCACTTCCTGGGTGAGCTGGCGGTGCTTTCCGCTTACGTCTGCCTGAATCCCAAATAATAAGATCAACAGACCAACCAGCAGCAGCCCGGTGCCGATCGTGATTGACTGCGTGAATCTGCCGATGCCGCGTTCACCGATCACATAGAAGTAGCCGAAGCGAGCCCACAGTCCCAATCCTGCCAGCAAGAAAGGTGAGGCGATATAACTAAAGGTGCGCAGCGGCTCGTAGAAGGCATAGAGACGCATAATGGTGCCTCCCTGAGCCTTAATAAAATGCCACATATTCTTCTGCAGTCTAGAAGGGCGCGTGGGCGCGTTTGTCTTGATGGGCACGCTGGCGATAGTTAAGCCCAACTTGCCTGCTTGAATAATCGTCTCCAAGGTATAGCTGAATCGGGTCAAGATGTTCAGCCGCAGAGCCGCTTCTCTGGAATAAGCTCGAAATCCGCTGACTGCGTCGGGCACATCAGTGCCGCTTACCGATCGTACGGTCCAGCTTCCCAGCTGCTGCAGCACTTTCTTGATCGGGGAGAAATGTTCGATCTTCTCCACCTGCCGGTTTCCCATAACAATTTCAGCTTCGTGATTGACAATAGGGGCCACCAGATCGGGGATGTACCGGCCAGGGTATTGATTGTCCGCGTCGGTGTTGACAATGATGTCGGCGCCCAGCCCCAGGCAGCTCTCGATGCCCACTTGGAATGTCTTGGCCAGGCCAAGGTTGCTGCGGTTGCGGACGATGTGGGTAATGCCCAATGACTCAGCCACCTTGACGGTATCGTCACTGCTGCCGTCGTCGATGATCAGTGTCTCCAGGCAGCTGATGCCCGCGATGCTGGTAGGCAGCGCCGCCACCGTCTCCGGCAGCGTTTCGGCTTCATTGTAACAGGGGATTTGGATAATGAGTTTCACGCCGGAATTCTATACCAGGGAGAGCGAGTTTGCGAGTTTGCCGGCCAACCCCAGCTATCTGCCGTGGACGATGTCGTCGATTTCGAGCCAATGCAGCCCAGGCCACAGATAAATATCAAGGTCAATGGTCAGCCTATCAGTGACCTGAACACCTTCCGCTTTCAGCAGCTCGGCCTGCTGGTTTCGACTGGTCTCCCGGTTGACAATGCTGATGCGGCCCTGACTGTTGACAACCCGGTGCCAGGGGATATTGGCGTATTGTGGGTCGCCATGCTTGTCCTTCAGCGCATTCAGGGCATAACCAACGGCACGAGCGGCTCGGGGCCTGCCCAGCATCGCGGCGATCCGGCCGTAGCTGCTGACCGTACCCGGCGGAATTTTTCTCACGATTGCGTAGACTTGTTCGAAATAGCTTGGAGACTTGTTCGTCATTGTTTCTCCCGCCCCCTAACGGCGGCCGCCGCTCATTTTGAGGGCGGCCGAAGATCGGCGCAAACCGCTCATCGCCCAGATGCCGGCGATTGGGCCAATTGCCAGCGCGGAGAACGCCGTCGGCCAGCCATAGGCACTCTGCAGCGCCGGCACCATTCGAATCGTAATCAGGGTCAATAAAAAGCCGAGGCTGGTCTGCATTGTCAGCATGGTTCCCACATACTCCGGCTGGCTCAGTTCCGAGATTGCCGCTGAAAATTGGGCTGAGTCCGCCACAACCGCAAAGCCCCAGATCAGCGCCGCTAAGAACAGAATCACCGGGTGCGCGCCGTATAGGAACCCGATGAATACCGCCGAACTCCCGCTGATGGCAAGTGAGGCTATGGTAATTGCGGTGCGGCCCAATTTGTCCGCTAACTGTCCGGCGATGACACTGCTGACGCCGCCGGCGGCGATAACCGCGAAAGAGGCGGCGCTGGCCCACTGGGCGTCGACGCCTGACTCAGCGAAGCTTGACAGCAGAAACGCGGGAATCCAGGCCCACATGGCGTACAGCTCCCACATATGTCCCAAATACCCCAGATTAGCCTGCACGATTTCACGCTGTCGAAGTATCTGGCCCGCATATCGCCAGTTGAAAGGTGGTGTCTTGGTCCGGTAAGGGCCTTCACGGATGAAAAGTATGCCGATGCCGCCGCCCACGGCAGCCAGGCCGGCAGCGGCATACAAGACGGGCCGCCAACTGCCAATACCGCCAAAGGCGTTCAGCAGGTGGGGAGCTGCCGAACCCACGGTCAATGCGCCAACCAGCATCCCAATGCCAAGCCCCCGGTCCGCGTTGGTCCAGGTTGCCATGATCTTCATGCCCACCGGATAAACGCCAGCCAATAAGACCCCGGTGAGAAAACGGAGCATCAGGGCGGTGGCCAAGCTGTCCGCCGTCGCTGGAATCAGGGCCGTACAAGCGGCTGCCATGATCGCCGTGGCCGCGAAGAATCTTCTGGCTGGAATGCGATCGGCCAGGTTGAGCAAAGCAGAGGCAAGGGCACCGATGACAAAGCCGATTTGAACCGACATCGTCAGCCAGGCTCTGCCGCCATCATCCAATCCCCATTCAAGGGTTAGCGCCGGTACCACCGCTGAGGCAGAGAACCAGACGGACATGCCTAACAGTTCCGCCAGTGAAAGCAGCAGCAGCATTCGCCATTTGCCTGCGATGGACGTCTGATGCTTGTTCGATGGGACTTCGCGCATTGGCCCTCCCAGGCGCTCTACCTGCTTCTGTTTCAGCTGCCGGCGGCAGCGGCGTCGACATACCAGCTGATCTTGCCAGACGTCGGTCTGATCCGCTGTGCCGGCCAGTTTACCAAATCTTCCAGCCCTTGAGTTACCATCCGCAGCGCCAGCCGCTTGCTCTTGCCAGTAACTAGAAACAAAATCTCCCTGGCTTGATTTAGGATCAGTGGTGTCAAGGTGATGCGCTCGGCCGGCCGGCCGTCGTAATCAGCAGTGACGGCAGCCACTGGCCGCTGATCCTGTATCTCCGGAATCGGTCCCGGAAAGAGCGAGGCGGTGTGCCCATCAGATCCCAGGCCCAGGAGGAGCAGATCAAACCTTGGCCACGCGGATTCGGGCGCAGCGAAATTGCTCAGCTCAGCCTGATATTGGCGAGCCGCTTCAGCTGGAGGCAGCTCCCCTCTGATTCGATGAATGTTGGTGGCGGGAACGGGAACCTTGGACAGCAGTGTCTGGAAAGCCTGTTTGTAGTTGCTCCCCTCATCCTGGGGAGGTACCAGCCGTTCATCCCCCCAGAAGAAATGTATCTGCTGCCAGGGAATCGTCGATCGATAAGGCTCTTCTGAAAGCAATTGGTAAAGCATCTGCGGCGTGCCGCCGCCGGACAGGGCCACCAGACATCGCCCGCGGGAGTCGACGGCATCAGCCGCGGCTCTTGCGAAGTGGCCGGCCGCCGCTGCGCTCAACTTCACTGGATCTGAAAAGAGTTGGCGAGTGGCGTTGTTCATATCAGCGCATTTCCAGGCCGTAATATGCGGCACCGTATAGTGCCGCTTCTGGATTTCGAATGACATGTATAGGGAAACTGTTCAGCAGTTCAGCAAATCGCCCTTTGGCAGTGAAGATCTTCATGAACAGGGGATCGTGAAGCTGGGGGAGAATCCGGGGCGGAATGCCACCGCCAAGGTAGACACCGCCGGTTGCCAACACTTTGATGGCCATATTGCTGGCCTCGTTTGCCAGGATCTCCACGAATAACTTCATAGTCGCTGTGCAGATAGCTTCCCGGCCGTCGGCAGCGGTCCTTGAGATGATTGGCGTCGGGTCATTGGCCTCGGACAGTTTAGCTGCCAGCCAGCTGGGTTCCGGATATTTGCCGGTGTCGCGAAGGAAATGGTAGATATTGGGAATCCCGCTCCCGGAGCAAA
>JAHEEY010000312.1 GCA_024640485.1 Chloroflexota bacterium
CATCCGGCCATCGTCTGGGTGCCGCCCCACGAAGGGCTCTACTGCTTCCAGGTCGAGATCGAGATGGCTGGACATCGGCAGATCTACTTCAGCCAGCGCAACATGGATGTGGGCGAACCGCTGGAGCCGCTGGTGCCCCATTCCCGGCCGTTCCCGGTGGGCAATCCCACCAGAGGACCGCTGACCATCACCCTGGGGCTGGTGCCCCATCTGCCCGGCTGGGGGCTGGAGCTGTCCCAGGATGTCCTGCCCAGCGTCCTGCCGGGTGAAGTGCGCCAGGTCATCCTGACGGTGACCCCACCGCAGGAGCTGCCCGCCGACGGCAGCCCCATTGTGGACGTGGAAGCGTTCGCCCAGGGCCAGCTTATCGGCGGTTTCCGCAAGATATTCAGGCCGGCGGTCCCCATTCACCGGCCGCGGGACCCCATCTATGCCGAGTCTGAGATCGGCATCGACCCATACCCGCTGGTAGCGGGGCAGACGGCACAGCTTTCGGTCGAGCTGTTTAATCCCACGGACAGGGATCGAATCATCACCGCCACCTTCAGCGTGGCCCATTTCGGCATCGGCCTACCCTTTTCCACCGCCAACATCGCCCCCAATCCGGTGCGTATCTTTGTGCCCGCCCACGGCGCCGCCAGAGGGCATGTCGTCTGGCGGCCGCCCGACTGGGCCGGCAAGGCGTGCGTCCGCGTTGAACTGGAGATCCCTGGGCAGGAGCCGATCTGGAGCCAGCGCAATATCGACGTCGGCGAGCCGCTGGTGCCGGGGGAGCCCCATGCCCTGATCTTCCCGGTGGGCAGCTGGCCTTACACCCGGCCGGTGACCGTTCATCTGGGGCTGATCAAACACCGTGAGGATTGGGACATCTCCCTCTCCCAGACGGAGCTAACCGCTGTGGGCAGCGGCCCGCCGTTGACCGTCACCCTGACCGTCACCCCGCCGTTGGGGAGCCGGCTGGGGCTGGGTGGCCCTATCGTCGATGTGGAAGCGATCGTGGACGGCCAGATCCTGGGCGGCTTCCGCAAGATGGATGTCCCGCCGGTGCCCATTCACAAACCCCATGAAAAGGGGTACGCCGAATCGGAGATCCGCATCGATCCCTATCCGCCGGTGGAAGGGCGCGACAGCGACATCAGCACCGATCTGCAGAACAACAGCGATGTCACCATGACCGTGGAAATAGCGTACGGCTGGGCCCAATTCGGAATGGGCATCCCCTTCGAAAACGCCGGCATGGACCCCATGACCGCCACCGTGGAGCTTCCCCCCGGGATGACCCGCACCGTGGAGTCCACCTGGACCCCGCGGGGATCCGGCAGCCAATGCGTCCAGATCCGGCTGAAGTCGGCCGGGTACGAGGACCAGCTCAGCCAGCGCAATGTCCACGTGGAAGAACGGCCCCCTTGCGGCGAAACCAAAGTGTTCACCTTCACCGTCTTCAATGACTCTCCCCTGACCGCGACGGTCGATCTGGGTACCATCACCTTCAATGTGCCGGCCGATTGGCAGATCACGACGGTGCCCAGCGACACCTTGACCCTGCCGCCTTACAGCGAAGGGGTGGTTACCGTCACCGTCAAACTGCCCTGTCCCGACTCCCGGCAGACGCGGCTGGCGGCGGAAGATGCCGCTGCTATTCAAGCGGCGGCAGGTTCGACGCCCTTGATCGATGTGGAAGGGTACATCGCCGGAAAGCTGGTGGGCGGCATCGAGCTGCAGTTCAGGGCCGCCTGGCCGGAATCGGGGCGGACCCTCTATCTGCCGGTACTGTTCAATAATTAGCCAATTAGCCGGCCGGAACCGCGGCCGCCCTGCTGACAACAGAAAAGGGGAACAGAAGATCGCGCTTCTGTTCCCCTTCTTATTTGGTTTCGCCCGCCGCCGGATCAGGTACGCAGGTAGGAAGCGCCGTTGACGTCGACGATGCACCCGGTCATAAACTCCGACCCTTCTGAGGCCAGGAATACCGCCGCGTAGGCCACCTCTTCCGGCCTGGCCACCCGGCCCAGGGGGCTCTGATTGCGGATTTCGTCACCGGCCGCCCCTTTGAGATGCTCCTTGGCCATGTCGGTCTCCACGAAGCCCGGGGCGACGGTGCCCACGAAGATGTTGTGGGGGGCCAGATATTTGGCCAGCGATTGGCCCATAGAGTTCATCCCCGCCTTGCTGGCCCCGTACGCCGGCCCCAGCGGCTCGCCGCGGAAGGCGCCCCGGGAGGAGATGTTGACGATCCGGCCGTACCCCTGCTTCTTCATCTGGTGAGCGGCGCAGTATGCCGCGTTGGCGGCGCCGTACAGGTTGGTCTCGATGACCCGCTTCCAGCTGGCCTGCCAATCTTCGTAGCTGGTTTCCAGCAGCGGGTGGTCCTCGAAAATACCGGCGTTGTTGACCAGCACATCCAGCCGGCCGAACGCCGCCACCACCGCCGCCACCATCGCCTGCAGCCCATCGGCGTCTTTCATATCCGCCTGGACCACCATATGGGGGCCCCCTTCCAGCTGGCTGACCGTCTGGTCGGCCGCTTCCCGGTTCTGCAGGTAATGGACCGCCACTTTAGCGCCCCGCTGGGCGAACTGCTGGGCGATTGACCGGCCGATGCCTCGGGACGCGCCGGTAACCAGCACCACTTTGTCGTCAAATCTCATCGCAAGTCTCCTGTAAATCGTGAAAGCTAATTGTCGCTGCTGGAGCTGTCAGCAGCGGTTGGTTCGATGACCGTGTCGCCGGCCGTAGGGCTGGCCAGGGCGTCGCCGGCCTCAGTCGCCAGTTCCGAGGGGCTTTCCTCTTCGGCAGGCTGGTCGGCGGCCGGCGATAGGTCCACCGCGCCGCTCTCATCGCCGCCGCTGCTCTCCTCGGCGGGCGGCGCTGCCGGCGGGAAGATAGGGGCGAACTTGACCACCCGGTTGTTGCCGGCGTCGCTGATATAGATGTTGTCCTGGGCGTCGATGGCGATGCCGTTGGGCAGGCTGAACTTATCGGCCTCGGCCCCGAAGCCGCCGAAACGGCCCAGGAACTCGCCGTCACCGCTGAAGATCAGCACCCGGTACCCTTCCGGATCGGTGACATAGACCCTGCCGCCGCTGTCCACCGCCAGATACGGCTTATTGTTGGTGGAGCTGCCCTCCCAGGCGTCGACCGGCCATTCGCTCAGGGCGAACATATCGCTGGAGAAGCGCTGGATGCGACCGTTCCAGGTGTCGGCCAGGTAGACCGACCCGTCCGGCCCGGCACCCAAGCCGACCGGCTCGTTGACCTGGCCCAGCAGGTTGCCGAAGCTGCCTACCAGCCGGGTGAACTCCCCGTTTTGATCGAAGATCTGCATCCGGTGGTTGCCGGTATCGGTCACCAGGAACTCCCCGCTGGCCAGCTGCACGATGTCGCGGGGGCCGAAGAACATCCCCCGGCTGTCGATGCTGTCGTCAACCGGCGAGCCGCTGACCCCCAGCACCTTCACCAGCTCCCCCTCATGGGTGAACTGCTGCAGCCGGTGGTTCCAGGTGTCGGCCACATAAACGAACTCGTCGGTAGCCAACAGCCCCCAGGGCTCGTTGAGGTTGCCCGGATCGGCGCCCGCCTGGCCAAATGTCAGCCTGAAGCTGCCGTCGGCGTTGTACACCGCGATGCGGTGGTTGCCGGAATCGGCCACGAACAGGGTGCCGTCCGGGGCCACGGAGACATTCCGCGGGGCCAGCAGGGTCGTCTCTCCTGCCGTGGTCCAGCTCATCACCGGGGCTAGTTCGAGCACTTTGTCGGCGTACGGATCGCTGACCGCCAGGCTGCTCACCGCCCCCAGGCCGTAATCCCACAGATCGGCCAGCACGTCCTTGCGGATATACAGCCGCATCTCGTGCCGCAGCGGCCATTGACCGGCGGTATAGGTTGTGTTGAACAGCTCTCCGTATTTCTTGTAATCCCGGTAGAAGAAGATATCCCACAAGGCCTGGCGCACATCCCGATCGCCCAGCCCCCGGGGTACCTCAGCGTAGATGTTGCCCAGGAGGGCGTTCCAGGAGAATTTGCGGTACTCCTCCATCGGCCACCACAGATAGGTGTAGGTCCGCTGGGTGTAGTCGTCCCCCAGGTACGGCTCCGTCTTGGCCCAATCCAGACTGCCCACCAGGATGATCGGGCTTTCCGTCAGGCTGTGGCTGGGGTTTTCGCCGTAGAAGACCCGGTTGGGGTAATCACGCAGGTACCAGGTGAACGGCCAGGAGGTATCCTGGCTGAAGGCCACCTTGATGCTCTTGTCGCCGTGGAGCCGCTTGGACAGCTCCTCCACCTGCTTCATAACCACGTTTTTGGTGGCCGGGGCGCCGTGGGCGTACACCATGAACTCGGTGGCATTGTCGGCGTTGGGGAAGCTGGCCATGTAGCTGAAGCGGATGGTCATCACCGCCAGCATGGCGAAAACCGCCAGGATCACCGCTGGACGGCGGACCGCGCTGTCGCTCTTGCGGGCTGTCTGCTGCCACAGGATGAAGACCGCCACCGCGATGACGCTGCTGCCCAGGAAGCGGCCGATGCCGGTGAGGTTGTCCAGCTCCTGGTTGCCGAACTGGATTTTACCCAGCAGCAGCGGCCCCGCCGCCAGCGCCGCGGTCCCGATCAGCAGCGCCGTCAGCCCCATCAGCCGCAGCGGCAGCGGTCTGGTCAATGCGGACAGCAGCTTGCCCCCATCCAGTTTTTCGTTGAAGTAATACCCCACCAGCAGCGCCATGGGGATGACGAAATGGGTGCTCAGCCAGGGCATCTTCTCGCCGGCATAGCTGTACGCCACCACCGACAGCAGCAGCCACCAGAGCACCGATGGGACGAAACCCACCAGGGAATCATGGTTGAACAGGGTCATGATCCCCCCGGAAAGCTGGTATTGGGCGATCAGCTGGCCCCGGCGTCGGACCATCCAGTAGAGGATGCCAACCGCGAAGAAAAGGCCGGACGCCACCGCCGCGGCGGTGCTGCTGGTCTCATCCCCGGCGTATACCGCCGCTCGGTTGATCAGCCAGTTGGATAGGCTGAAAACCAGCAGGGAGCTCAGCAGCAGGGTCAGCCAGTAGCCTACCACCTGGTTGATCTTCTCTTTGGCCATCCACAGCCGGGCGGCGGCGATGGAGAAGATGATCGCCATGAATTCGTATAGTGGTGTGACGAAGAAGTAGTAATACCACGGCTGGCTGCCCCGTTCCACCGCCTGCTGCTCCAGCCAGTAGCCCAGGGAACCGACCATGCCGCTGGTCCAGCCGCTGGGGTTGGTGAACACCGAGGTGTACAGCACGATGAAGATGGTGTGGAAAATCGCGGCGGCGATCAGCCAGCGGCGCCGGTTCCACCACAGCCCTACCAGCACCCCGACGATCAAGGTGATGATCAGGAAGATGCCTGAGCGGACCACCCCGGAGCTGAGGAACGATGACCAGCAGATGCCGTTGCCGGCCCGGGCCAGCAGCAGCTGGATGCTGCTCATCGCCTCCTGGCCGTCCAGGACGCAGTGGTTGAGGGTGTAATCCCGCGGGTTCCAGCCGGCGATGGTGGTCAGCAGCGGCGAGACCATGGGCAGCAGCAGGGTGCTGAACAGGACGATCAGGTCGAACTCGGGATGGTCGTCCAGATGGGGGCGCATCTCCCGGGCCGCCAGGAACAGGCCGGCGCTGAGCACGGCGATGCCGGCGATCTGCAGCCAGCGCATCGGCTTGGCCGCTTGAGCGACCGCTTCGTCCGCCGCCGCCTGCTCCGCCGCCAGCCGCTCGGCGTCCTTGGCCGCTTCTACTCCGTCGATAAATTCAGTGGCGGCCACGGTCTGCACCGACCCTTCGGCGATACTCTGCCCGATGAAGCCGCCGCCGATGAGCAGCACCCCGAACAGGGTCACCAGAATCGACTGCCGCAGTTGGGGCAGCG
>JAHEEY010000313.1 GCA_024640485.1 Chloroflexota bacterium
CCGCCATAATCGTATTCTCGGTTGCGGTAACGCTGGCCTCTGCCAGCAGCAGGTACCCGGCCCCGCGCAGCTGCCGGGCCACCATCTTGAACATCCCCTGCTTCACCGGCGCTACCACCACTCCCAGCGCTTCCAGCGCCCGGATGTGGGTGTCCAACGGCCGGCCGCCGATGACGTCGCCCCCCGGCAGCGGCAGGGTCACCTGGCCCATGCGGGCCAACATCGGCCCGGAAAAGACAAATGAGGCCCGCGTCCGGCTGGCCAAAACCGCGTCCAGCTCCGTCTTGGCCACCTGCTGGGCGTGGACCCGCCAGCTGCCCGGCCCCACATTCTCCACGCTGACACCCAAATCCTGCAGCACCAGAATCGTGTTGTGGACATCCTGGATATCGGGGATATTGTGCAGGGTCACCGGTTCGTCGGTCAGCAGACAAGCCGGCAGCAGCTTCAGCGCCGCGTTCTTGTTGCCGCTGGCCTTGATGGTCCCCTTCAGACGGTGCCCCCCTTCAATCTCAAAAACAGCCATGCTTTCCTTTCCTCTTCTCTGTTTCTTTCTATCAACGACAGCCCGCCCAGGGAACTCCCCGGAGGCCGGCTGGCCGCCCAGCAGCCTCAATCAGGCCCACCGGCAGTGACCGGACTTCCCTTCCGGTCCAGGCCAATTCTGACCAACTTCACCCTTTTGTCAAGCGCCGCCGGCGCCGTTTGCCCTACGCTTCCTTGATTGAATCCCGCCCCCAATTGGGATACACTCCCCCTGCTATGCCCAAACGAGCCATCAACCACCAGGAGCTGTTCTACACCCGCCGATATATCGGCCCCAGCGCCCCCAATCTGCTGCTGATCCACGGCGCCGCCAGCAGCCACCTCTTTTGGCCGGCGGAACTGCGCCGCCTGCCCAACGCCAACGTCTACGCCCTGGACCTGCCCGGCCACGGCCGCTCCGATATGCCCGGCCGGGAAACCGTCGCCGCCTACGCCGTCGACGTCGCCGCCTTCATCCATGCCCTCTCCCTGGACAACGTCGTCCTGGCCGGCCACTCTATGGGCGGCGCCATCGTCCAGACCCTGGCCCTGGACCCCTCGCCGGCTCTCAAAGGGATCGTCCTCATCGCCACCGGCGCCCGGCTGCGGGTCGATCCGGTCATCCTGCAGCAGGTGCGGTCCGACTTCCCCGCCGCCATCGACCGCATCACCCGGCTGGCCTGGGGGCCCGACGCCCCGCTGCCGCTGGTGGAAGCCGGCCGTCAATTGATGCTGGCCATTCCGCCGCCGGTGGTCCACGGTGACTACCTGGCCTGCAACAGCTTCGACACCATGGCCCAGCTGGCCCAGATCAACCTGCCAACCCTGGTGATCAGCGGCGATCAAGACCGGCTCACCCCCGCCAAATACGGCCGCTTTCTGACCGATCGCATCCCGCACGCCGAATTCCTCCCCCTGGAAGGGGCCGGCCACATGCTCCCCTTGGAGCAGCCTGCCGCCATCGCCGCCGCCGTCAGCCGCTTCCTGGAGCAGCTCAGCTAGCCGCAGCGGCACATTGCTAAACGCCAGGAAATTTCTACGCCGGTTGGACATTCGCGCCACCTGTATCCAAGAAGCCCCCATCGGCGATTCTTTATGCTATAATATGAGCGTACTGTCAGTTGCATCGCGTTGCCCGCAAACGTTACCGCCAGGTCAGACCGCCGCCCAACATCCCTAATTTACTTGGTACCGTGAAGGACGAAGGCTCATGCTGCATATAGGAGTACTCGGTCCGTTCTCGCTCAGCTTCGAGGGGAGACCGCTGGCAAACCCAAGTTCCGAAACGGCGATGGCCTTACTGGCCTATATAGCCGTAGAAAACCACTTCGCTCCAGCCTGGGCTGACCCGCTTGCCAGTACACCATTTCACCGCCGCCGCCTAGCTGAACTATTTTGGCCCGGCATCTCCCACAGCTACGCCCGAAAAAATCTACGGCAGTCCCTCTACGCCGTCCGCAAAGCGCTGTCTGCTCCCGGCGGCCTGCGAGCGACCCGCTCCTTGGCACTGCTCAGCGCCAACCGCACCGAGATATTTCTCAACCCCAATATCCCCTTGGAGCTCGACGTCTCCCGTTACCTCGCCTATACCCACAACGACGCCGCATTTGAAGAGCTGGAAGCGGCGGCGGCCCTCTACCGGGGCGAATTTCTGGCCGACATCTATCTTGAAGACAACAGCAACTTCGATCTATGGCTTGACAGCCGCCGACTAGAATTTAGACTACGACAGTTGGATCTGCTCAACCGGCTGGCGGTCGGGCACATCATCCGGCATGAGCTGGACAAGGCCGCGGATCTGGCCTCCGCTCAGCTGCAGATGGAGCCCACCAGCGAACGGGCCAACCGGCAGCTGATGCTGGTCACCGCCCTTGGCGGCCACCGACGTGCGGCCATCGCCCAATACCGGCGCTTCGGCCGGCTGCTCTGGGAACAGCTGGAGATAGCTCCTTCACAGGAGACCGAGCGGCTGCACCAGGCCATCGCCGGCAGCACCCTAGACCAATGGCTGCTGGCGAACCCGGTTGACGGTCCCGGTGAGAATCAACCTACCCCTGAGTCCCTGCCTGTTGAATTGGCCAGCAGAGTGCCCCACAACTTGCCCTATCTACCTCGACCCCTGATCGGCCGGGTCGAGACACTGCGCCAGCTGCGGAGGATGATCAACAGCGCTGACTGCCGCCTGGTGACCATTACCGGGCCCGGCGGCATCGGCAAGACGCTGCTGTCCCTGACCGCCGCCTACCGGCTGCTTACCGATGCCCGCCGCGGTTTGGCGCCATACACCGACGGCGTCTTCCAGGTTAAGCTTGACCAGGTGACCGATCTGCAACGCGCCTACTTTGCCGTCGCCAAAGCGCTTGACCTCACCCTGGACGCATCCGCTGAAGGATTCAGCTCAGTCGAAGCCCAGCTGCGCAGTTTTTTGCGGGATCGGCAGCTGCTGCTGATATTGGACGGAGTTGACGATCTCCTCCAGAGCGCGGCCCCGCTGCTGGAAATGCTTCTGGAATGCCCAGGCGTCCAGCTGCTGGTCACCTCCAGCGAACGGCTCCACTCTCGTGCCGAACGAATCATTTCCCTGCTCGGGCTGAGCTATCCCGATCTGGCGGCAGCTAAGGATCATCGGTGGCTGGAGGAGTCAGAGGCCGCCCAGCTGTTCCTCGATGCAGCCCAACAAGTCCATCCCCAGTTCCATCTGGATCTCCCCCAAGACGGCCACGCGCTGGCCCAGATCTGCCGCATGACCCAGGGCAACCCCCTGGCACTGGAGCTAGCTGCCGGCAGGGCTCCCTTTATCGGCATCGGTGCCGTCGCTGCCCAGCTGGAGCACTCCCTGGACATCCTGTTCACTACCAACGTCGACCAGCCGGAACCGCACCGCTCCATGCGGGCAATCTTTGACAACAGCTGGGAGCATATCGATGAACGCCAGCGCCGGATCATCTCTCTCTTCTCGGTCTTCATGGAAGGGTGTACCCTGGAAGCGGCCGGCCAGGTCACAGGGGCCACTTTTTCCGAGTTGATCGCTCTGGCAGGCAAGTCACTGCTGGTCCTCGACAGCCGCAACCGGTACGACTTACCCGGAGTGCTCCGCCAATACTGCGCCGATAAGCTGGCCCTGCGCCCGGCGATGGCGTCCGCCGCCGCCGACGCCCATTCCGAATATTACTGCCGGCTGCTGCTGGACTGGGCCAACGTCACGGACGACGCCAGCAAGAAGGCCAGCCTCCCCGGCATTACGGTTGAATCCGGCAATATCCTGGCGGCCTGGCGCTGGTCCCTGGCCCAAGGCAAGCTGTTCCGTCTGGTAGAAATTGTCCGCAGCCTGGACCATTACTTCACCGTCACCGGCCTCTTCTCCGAGTCCCGCGCCTTTTTTGACCAGACCGTCAAGACCCTGAGAAAGGTTTACGGCGACTACCCCCAGGATCCCGACGCCATTCGCCTCATCTGCTTGGCCACCGGCTACCCCGACGGCGACAGCGCCCACATCCGCGGATTTCACCACAGCGCTGAACGGAATGAGCTGGAAGCCAACCTGCGTTACGCCCTGGCCCTGCTCCGGTCTGCAGCGGCCCAAGGGGATGACCTCAGGGTGGAGGAAGCGTTCCTGCGCCGCCGGCTGGCCCAGCTGCTGGGGCGGCAGCCGGAAGCGCGCATACAGGCCCAGCTCAGCCGCGATCTCTATCAGGACGCCGGCCATACCCGGGGCAGCATCGAGCTCTCCCTGATGGTCGCCTGCCATGACATATCCTCCGAGATCCCAACCGAACAGCTGCTGGAACTGGTGATGCGGGCGGCGGTATCGGCCGAATCGATCCACGACCCCTATCTCATCGCCCGTGCCCTAATGGTCAAGTCCTTGATCATGCGCCACCGGCTCAACGCCCCTGACAGGGCCCTCTCCCTGCTGAGTGATGCGTACCAGATCGCCGTGAACAACCGGCTGTTTGCTGATGCCATTAGCGCCAGCCGCGACGCCGCCTGGCTCAATTGGTCCATCGGCGCCTATGACCACGCCCTGCAGCTGCAGCGGCAGGCGGCCGATCTAGCCCGGCAGAATCAGCTGACCATCTCCGAAGCCACTTTGCTGGTCGAGATTGGCTATACCTATTTCCACATGGGTGATTTCCCCAAAGCGGCGCAATGCGCCCAGAAGAGCATCGCCCTGGACAGCGACGCCGGCAGCTTTATGGGGCTGCGTCGGCTGCAGGCGCTCTGTGCCCTCCACCAGGGCGACTACGACCGCGCTCAGCGGATTGCCGGCCTGGAGGAAGAGCCTGACTGTTGGTTGCTTCGGGTTAAAGCGTGGATCGCCATCGCCGACGGCGATTTCCAAGGCGCCGCCGAGCTGGCAGCGCTGAGTGAAGACTACTGTCCCAGCGATGAGTACTCTCTGAACATCGCCCAGCGGCGTGCCTGGAGCAGCGTCGCCCTGGCGGCCGCCCTGCAGGGGTTGGGCCGTATTCAGGATGCGTCCGATACGCTGCGTCGCTGCGCCGAAATTATCGCCCCTGCCCGGGCTCTCAGCCCCGCGGTCCACCTACTCCCCATCGCCGCCCTGCAGATGGCCTATCAAGGCCGTCCCGCCCGGGCGGCGGAACTGCTGGCTCTCGCCGGCACCGTCCCCTTTACCGCCAATTCACGTTTCTTTCAGGAGTTTGCCGGCCAGCGTCTGGCCCAGCTCACCCAGGAGATCAGCGGGAAAGAGCGCCAGCGCCTGGAACGCCAGGGCCGGGCGCTGGACTGGTGGGCCGTTCTGGACGGACTGCCCCAGGAGCTGGTCAAGCCGGCTCAACCGGCCAGCACCCAGGCGCAAAAGGACGACCGCTCGCCATCCCTGTAAACGAGCGGTCGTGACCATCTGCCTTCTCCCTTCGCCACAAGTTTACCGTGTTACACTTGACCTCTGGGAGGAGAACACACATCATGGTGGCCTTCTCAGGCCAACTCTCCGCGGGCTATTCTTTTGACATTTCACACGGACATCGCTGATTCCTGACCTGCTTCTGGGCGGCAGCAGTTACCTGACTTACCCCATATCCCTCCAACTGCTCTTCATGAACTTGACGCTGTGGAACAAGGTGATTTCATGATCCCTGGTATCTTTCTGGGCATAGTATGCACTCCTTGCGTGAACAAATCGTGATCACAGCGCCAGATCTTGTGATCCTGTCCGTAAATCCACTCTAGTTCTATGCTAAAATGGGATTTGGTGCCGGCTGTACCATCCCCCGAACGCGACCACCGAGCCAAAGCCCGCCGGCACCCAAGTCTATGACTACATTAACCATCTCCCTTCTTGGCCCATTCCAGGCGGCAGTAGATGGCGCCGCCCTGGACCAGTTTCGCACCAGCAAAGCGCAGGCG
>JAHEEY010000314.1 GCA_024640485.1 Chloroflexota bacterium
TGTATCCCACCGACTGGGTGCCCCCTTCTCCGGGCAGCTCATCTAGGGTCCAGCGAATGGCCCCATCTTCCAGCACGCCGCCGTCAGCGATATTCAAGATCGAAACCCCTGATTGAGGGGGAACCGCGGTCACCACCACGTTGGTCATGGCAGCATCCGTGTGATTGTATGCGGTGTAGATATAGGCCAGCTCATCACCAATAGCAGCGCTGTTGGGCGCCAGCACGTCCAGAGTCAGTTCTGGAGGGAATATCTCCTTGATGTCCGCCTGCACCCGCGGGTAAATCTGCAGTTGGCCGCTGTACAATTCATCAATACCGGTGATCTGGTACCGCTTGCCCACGTCCATCGGCTCGGTGCTCATCTCGGTCAGCTTATCCACATAGACCAAGGCGCTGTTACCCTGATCATCGGTCAAGTCGATTTCATAGGAGTAGCTGAACTCGTCAATCCGCGTGGCAGTCCCCTCAAGGGTCAGCAGCCGCCCGGTCAAACTGTCATTAGACAGGAATTCTTCAATACCGGTGAACAGCGCCGGCAGCGGGCCAGCTTCACCCACCACCGAAACGTCAGCTCTTGGATCGCCCGGGACGATCTCCAGGGCATCGCGGTAGATCTCGACTTTGCCAGTCACCCGAACCCTGTCGCCAATAGCCACGCTGACCACGCCGCTGCCGCCCGGAATGTAAATCTGCGCCCCGCCAGTTTCGTCTTCCAGATAGAATTTGGTGCCAGTCGTCCCGGCGAACAGTGCCCCTGTCTGGATGGTAGCGACCCCTTCGACGGTGACCAGGTTGCCAACCAGGGTTCTGGCGGCAGCGATCGGCACTGCGCCGCCGGCCATTGCCAACAGATGGGGCTGGCCGTATGCCCGCATATAGCCTGGGGCTTCCACGTAGTAACCCCGGACAACGGAGTCGATGTAGGTATAAGGGCTGCGCAGAGTGACCACCGCTTCCGCCGACTCCCCTTTGGCGACATCCTCTACATCGATCAGCAGCATGCCGGCTTCGTCAAAGGCCGGATCTTCCGGCGCTGCGACGGTGAACTGGGCTGGGATCGGCAGCGCCACTTTGGCTGATTCCAACGGCCCGTCGGTCAGGTTGGTCACCGTCAGCACAAAGTCAAATTCGACACCGGGCTCGACCACCGCCGGCGCCTGCAGCTGCAGCGCCAACCGCTCCGCCGGCGCCGGGACTGGCCCACTGCCGCTGTTCTGAGGGTTGGGCGCCGGATTGACGGCCATATCGACGCTGTTGTCACCGCCGTTGAGCCCGTTACCCAACTCACCGCCTGGCAAACGCTCCAGGCTGGCGCCGTCCGTTGGCGCCGCTGCCGGGCTGCCGGCGAAGTAACCTGCCGGCGCGTTTCCCCAACCCAACTGATCCACCACGCCGCCGCTGGCATCTTTCAAAACCAGTCCGCCGCTCTTCTCAAACAGCGAGATGTCGAAACTACCATCAGGGCTGATTCCGAAATCCTGGCCCTGGCGCACCAGTAGAAAATGGCCCAGGCCCGGGATTTCGCTGACCTGGTCCCACTTAAGGATCAAGCTTTCCTGCTGCCCGTCGCTGAGCAAGTACCAGAGGGAATAGCCGCTCAAATCAACCGGTATCTGCCCGGCGTTGTACAGCTCGATGAACTCGGCATTGTTGCCGCCAGGCACGCCGGGGAGAAGTTCGCTGAAGAAGATACCGCTGTCGGCTGGGCCGACTATCTCCTGGTCAGGCTCTACGGGAACAGGTTCTGAAACTGCCGTGGGCTCCACAACTGCCACCGGTGAAGCCGCCGGCGGGCTCTCAGTCAATGGCTCATCCTTGCAGCTGGAAAGGAAAGTGGAAATCAACAGAATGGTAAGTAGGGGTAATCTGGAACGCATAGCTCAACCTGTCCTGAAATGTAATTGTCTGCCGTGAATCGGCGTGAATTCATTATTATATCACGCTGTCGCGTCGGTGCCTGATTGGGGTTTTACGCATCCAAAAGGAGTGTCTTTTCGGTGTCAAACAGGCTTGCGAGGTCGGTTACCCGTGTTATAATCGTAACAGTCTGTTTCGGCGGCTGGCGCAGTTTCTCATTTGTGTGAGTGGGTCGCAAAGGCAATCCAATGCGGCTGCCGGTAGCAGGTGCAGTGTTATCCCAACATTTTTCATGTACGAATGGAGGAGAAACGATGTTTCGCAAGAATAGTGTTTGGCTCATAGTTGGTTTGCTTCTGCTGACCTTTGCGTTGGCCGCGTGCCAGCCCGAAACAGTTGAGGTCACCCGAGTGGTTACCCAGACTGAGCAGGTCGAAGTAGAAGTCCCGGTGGAAGTGCCGGTCGAAGTACAGGTTGAAGTAACCCGCG
Source organism: Chloroflexota bacterium (assembly GCA_024640485.1). Classification (GTDB taxonomy): domain Bacteria; phylum Chloroflexota; class Anaerolineae; order Promineifilales; family Promineifilaceae; genus JAHEEY01. The sequence continues at coordinate 2,349 of JAHEEY010000314.1, forward strand.
TGGTTACCGAAGTCGAAACCGAAACCGTTGAGGTTGAGGCGGTTGTGGCCCCGTTGGGCTCCGAAGAACGCCCCGTCCAAGTTCTGTTTGTGCCTTCGGTAGAAGCTGAAACCATCATCAGTGGTGGTGAAGTTATGGCCGCTGCCCTTGAGGCCGCCACCGGCTACAAGTTCGAAGTCAGCGTTCCTACCAGCTACGCGGCCACCATCGAAGAGATGTGCGCTTCACCTGACGATACCGTTGGCTTCATTCCTGCCCTCGGTTACGTGTTGGCCAACAACCGCTGTGGCGTCACCGTCGGTGCCGCTGCCGTCCGCTTTGGCCTTTCCTGGTACACCACGCAATACGTGGTCGCCATGGACAGCGACATTGAAGCTCTGGACGATCTGGCCGGCAAGACCTGGTGTATTCCTGATTTCGGTTCCACCAGCGGTTATCTCTACCCAAGCGTCCAAATGCAGAACGCTGGTATTGAAGTCGGCGAAATCGTCGAATCTGGTGGCCATCCCCAAGCGATGCTGGGTGTTTACAATGGCGAGTGTGATTTTGCCACCGGCTACTTCAGCCCCCCCTTGCTGCCCAACTACGCCCGCGCCTGGAGCTACGGTGTGGACGATCCGGAAATCTGGCGCGCCGCTGGTGTTAGCCCGGAACGTACAGACGCCGGTCGTGTCTTCGTTGGTGGCGATCCAGCTGATGGCGGCTACCGCATCCTCGATGCCCGCGCTGCCGTTGCTGATACCGCTCCTGACATCTTCGACAAAACCCGCATCCTCGGTTTGACCGACAAGATCCCGAATGACACCATTTCCTTCGGCCCGGCGTTCCCGCTGGCCATTTCCGCCGACATCGTCAGCGCTATGGTCGACTTCGCCGCTTCTGAAGAGTGTCTCACTTCAATCTGCTCCGAAGAATTCTACAACTGGACTGGCATCGAGCCGGTGCCGGACTCCGCTTATGACCCAGTACGCAGCCTTATGGAAGTTCTGGGCATGACCGAAGAAGATATCTTCAACTAGCCCTTGAGACTCTGAGATGCCGGGCGCAGTCAATGGCCCGGCATCTCTTTTTTTTGCCAGTATCGTTCCTAGCATGGCCGCTTCACGCCAGCTTGGCCCCCACAAAATCATATGCTTAGAGTAAAGAACTTAACCAAAGTTTACGACGACGGCACCGTCGCTCTCAATGATGTCACCTTTGAAGTCCCCGATGGTGAATTTGTCTCTGTAATTGGCCTCTCCGGCTCTGGAAAGAGCACCCTACTGCGCTGCATCAATCGGCTGATCGAGCCCACCTCTGGAGAGATCTGGTGGAATGATGTCAAGCTTTCTGATGTCACCGGTGAAGAACTTCGCCGTGCCCGCCGTCGAATTGGGATGATCTTCCAGCATTTCAACCTGGTGGATCGCTCCACCGTGTTGACCAACGTCCTCAGTGGGCGCCTGGGATACGTCAATCCCCTGACCAGTGTCCTGGGACGGTTCCCGGAAAGCGATATTCTGCAGGCTCACGCCAATTTAAAACGAGTCGGCATCAGCGACAAAGCCACCAACCGGGCTGATGAACTCAGCGGTGGCCAGCGCCAGCGTGTTGGTATTGCCCGAGCGCTGATGCAAGAGCCAGAGATGCTGTTGGCCGACGAGCCGGTAGCCAGCCTCGATCCGGCATTGGCCCACAGCATCATGCGCCACTTGCTGCAGATCAATCAGGAAGATGACATTACCGTTCTCTGCAGCCTGCACTTCCTCGATTTGGTGCAGCAGTACAGCACCCGGGCCATCGCCCTTAACGAAGGAAAGCTGGTATTTGACGGCAAGCCCGAAGAAATCGATGATGCCCGCTTCGAGGCGATCTACGGACAAGAAGCCGAGCGCATCGGATAGGGGACCGTCCACGAATTCATGATCTATATTGACCTTAAATCTTCACCATTCCTCGGAATCGATGTATCGCGACGCGAGTATGCGCATTTTCCCGCTGCACTGGTGATCTTCTGCAACCGTCAGGATGACTTGACATGAAAGACAAAGCTGGCAATCGCCTACCGAGACGCTGGCGGCGTCTGCTTATTACCGTCGCGTTGATCGTTCTCTATGCGTATGCAACCCAGGTCACTCAAATTGATTTGGAAGAGCCTTTTCGTGAGACGCGCCAGAGCAACCTGATTGGCCTGATTCGGGACCTTGCCCGTCCAGATCTCTTCAAGTTCGAAGGGGTCACCCGCAGCAACAACATTTCACTGCTGATGCCCTGCCCTGCGGACATCAAAGGCAGTCAGGTCACATTCGAGGGCCGGACGCTGGTATTGATCCCAAACTGCGTCTCTACCACCCAGGATGTGCTCAAGCTGGAGGGCACCGGCTTCCAGGCCAATTTGCGCGGCTCGATTTTTTGGTATCCGCCGGGCGAAACAGCAACCACCCGCAAACTGACCGAATTCAGGGCGGACGCTGACGGCCATTTCACCTCGGAATTCACCTTCCCTGATGTTCGACCTTCTGAGGAAGTGCAGCGTATCGAAGTGGTAGAGGTACTGGAAAGGAACATTTCCGGCATCAGCGAAGCCAGCAAGATCACCCTGGAGAAGATCGTTGAGACCGTCTTAATGGCGCTGATGGCTTCAACCATCGGCACCATCCTGGCGGTGCCGATCTCCTTCATGGCTGCTCGCAACCTGATGACCGATATGGGCATGCCGTTGCTGTCACTGACCGCGGCCCTTATTTTGGCCCCGATCGGCGGCTATGCCGGGCTGCAGATAGGCAGACAACTGGTCGACTTGTCGGCACTGGCAGCCGGCAATCTGCTGCTGGGCGCGCTCCTGCTGATCATCTCTGCCGGCATCATCTATGTTCTGATGAAGCGTTTGGTCCCTGAATCGGATGAAGCCGCTCCCAGTAAATCGGCTTCGCTGGTTATCTGGTCGACCACAACCCTGCTGTTGATTTTTGCCCTGGCCAATGCGGCCCAGATCGGTGTTGTCGCCGGCTCTTGGCTGGAGGAACATCTCGGATTCATGGGCTTCGTGGGCAACTTCATATTCGTGGCCTTCGACCTGGTTCGAATCTTGATGTCGGTGATCCTAGGTTTCGTGGCGTTACTGGCGGCAGCCTCGGTAGGCAGTCGATTCGGCCAGAATATAGTCTTGAACCGCCCTGCCTCGCTGGCCAGAACCCTGACCGTGGCCACGACGTTCCTGGGAACTTCCATCTTGGTGGTAATTACGATCGCCGCTATGAACTGGATTTGCGTTGGCGGCATCTGCCGGCAGCTTCCCCAGGATCTGGCCGGATTAATGAAGGTCATCCTGGCTCCTGCGGCAGTTGCCGGCGCCCTGGCAGCCGCCTTGAGCTGGCGCGTCCCGGTCAAGCGGCCGATACCGGTGGGTACGGTCTCCTACACCTTGATACGCGGCGTTCTCAATGTCCTGCGCGCGATCGAACCGGTGATCATGGGTATCGTCTTCGTTGTCTGGGTTGGCCTGGGTCCGTTTGCCGGTATTCTGGCCCTCACGCTTC
>JAHEEY010000315.1 GCA_024640485.1 Chloroflexota bacterium
GGCTTTCTCATCGATCAGCGCCAGCCAGCGGACCCCGCTTTTGCTGCCGTTTTCCTGGGGCATGATGTAGGGGACGTATTGTTCGTCGACGCTCCCCTGGTAAAGACCCACGGCAGCGCCGGCGCAGCGGTCGCGGTAGTTCTCATGCGGCCCTCTGCCGAACCAGCTGACCGACTCGAACCCTGCCGGCAGCGCCAGGGAGAGCCCTACCCGGGGCAGCGGCGGCAGGTGGCCCGCGGCGTGGAGCACGTTTTCGATGAGCATCTCGCCGTTGGCGGCAATCAAATAACTGGCGGCATAATCGAAGCCGGGGGCGCTGCTGCGCAGCTCAATCTGCACCTGATCGGCCGACGGCTGGCTCACCGCCGTCGATTCCAGGGCCCATTCCAGCTGGTCAAAACCGGCAGCCAGCCAGTGGGCCAGCATCCGCCGGGTGGCATCGGGCTCGAACTTGAAGCCGTCATTGTCGGTGGGCGCCCGCCATAAGTTGGGCCGCGGCCCCTGGGCCAGCATCGGCTTCCCCTTGAAGGTGAAGCTGCTGATCTCACCCCGCCGCTTGTCAAAGGTCAGCTGGAACCCCTCACCGGCGACCGCCGCCGACGCCCTGCTCTCCTCCAGCTGCAGCCGCTGCCCCCCAGCCGGCTTCACCGCCGCGGGCCGCTGGCTGGCGTAGGGCACCTTGAACTGCTCCCAGGCCGCCAGATGGCCCGCGTCCGCGTAAGGGGCATCCTCCGCCAGGGTGAAACGGATCATCAGAAAACATTCCGAGCCCATCGCCAGGGAGAGCGGCTTCAGCGGCAGGGTCACATGCCGGCTTTCGCCCGGCTCGATGCGCAGCGGCTTCAGCATCCCTGCCTGCAGCCGCCTGCCGTCCACCGACAGCTCCCATTCTCCGTGGAACCGCTCCATGCCGCTGAAATCCTGCAGGTTGCGGATTTCCACCACCCCGGAAAGCAGGTCGATATCGCTGATCCCCACCGGCTGGATCAGCTTCTTATACTCATACAGCGCCGGATGGGGGGTGCGGTCGGGCCAGATCAGCCCGTTGATGCAGAAGTTGCGGTCGTTGACCGCGTCGCCGAAGTCGCCGCCGTACCCCCAGTACGGCCGCCCCTGGCTGTCCAGTTTGGTCAGCCCCTGGTCGACCCAATCCCAGATGAAACCCCCCTGCAGCCCGCGGTGCCCTTCGATCGCCTCCCAATACTCCTTCAAGTTGCCGCAGCTGTTGCCCATAGCGTGGGCGTATTCGCACATGATCAGCGGCCGCCGCCCCCGGGGGTCCATGGCGTAATCGATGATCTGCTCCACCGTAGGGTACATGGGGCAGACGATGTCGGTGGCCCGATGGCCGCCGTGCCAATCGGGGTTGGTGTGCAGCGAGATCGCCCCTTCATAATGGAGCGGGCGGCTGGGATCGCTCCCCCGGATCCAGCCCGCCAGGGCGTCATGGTTGGGGCCGTAGCCGCTCTCGTTGCCCAGCGACCACAGGATGATCGAGGGGTGGTTCTTGTCCCTGGCTACCATGCGCATCCCCCGCTCTACGAAAGCGTGGGTCCAGGCCGGCTCGTGGGCCAGCCGGTTGTACACCGCGTGGCATTCGATGTTGGCCTCGTCGATCAGATACAGCCCGTACTGGTCGCACAGATCGTACCAGCGGCTGTCGTTGGGGTAATGGGAGGTGCGCACCGCGTTGATATTGAACTGCTTCATCAGCTTGATGTCGGCGATCATCGACGCTTCGCTGAGCGTCTTGCCGCTCACCGGGTCGTGCTCGTGCCGGTTGACCCCCCGCATCAGCACCGCCCGCCCGTTGACCAGCAGCTCCCGGTCGCCCAGCTCCACCTGCCGGAAGCCGATGCGGATCGCCGTCGCCTCCAACAGCGCTCCTTCAGGGTCCAGCAGGGTCAGCAGCAGGGTGTACAGGTTGGGGTTCTCCGCCGACCACAGCGCCGGGCTGGCTACCGGCTGGGAGAAGCTGATCTGGTCCACCTGATTCATGTCCAGCCGCAGCCGGTCCCTCAGCGGCGGGAACATCGCCCCCCCGTCGCTGTCCAGCAGCGCAATGCCCACCTGGTAGCCGGAGACATCGGCGTCATCATACCCCTGCAGCCGCGCTTCCAGGTTAAGAGTGGCGTGGAGGTAATCCTCATCCAGCTCCGTGCGGGCGAAGAAATCAACCAGCCGCACCTTGGGGGTGGCGTAGAGATAAACATCCCGGTAGATCCCCGCCATGCGCCAATGGTCCTGGTCTTCCAGATAACTGCCGTCCGACCAGCGGATCACCTGGGCAACCAGGGTGTTGCCGCCCAGCCGGGCCAGGCCGGTGATGTCGAATTCCGCCGGCAGCCGCGACCCCTGGCTGTAGCCGGCAAATTGGCCGTTGACCCACAAAGTGAAGGCTGACTCTACCCCCTCAAAGCAGACGAACAGCTGCCGCCCGTCCCAGGAGTCCGGTATCTGGAACGCTCGCCGGTACAGCCCGGTGGGGTTGTCGTCAGACGGCACCCGCGGCGGATCGGCCGGGATGGGCATCTTCACATTGGTGTAAATCGGCTTATCGTACCCCTGCATCATCCAATTGCCCGGCACCTGAATCTGATGCCAGGGAAGCGAATCGCCTTCCGGGCCGTAGAAATCGTCCGGCGCTGACTGCGGGTTGGGCAGGTAGAGGAACTGCCAGCTGCCGTTGAGCAGCTGAAAATAGGGGGAATCTTCTCGGACGCCGGCTAATGCCAGCGCTTCACTTGGGTAGGTGACCGCCGCCGCCCGGGCGGGCAGCTTATTCAGTCCAATGATGCCAGGATCTTCCCACAAGTTTCGGTCGGGATCCATGAAACACCCCCTTAAAGGTGAACGTTCAAGCGGCTATTTGATTGTTGCCCCGGGCCCGGCCGGGCGGCTGTCCGCCGGCCTACTTGGCGGCTTCAGCCAGGGTGCGTTTGATCAGGCGGTGTGACCCGATCCAGTCGGCCGGCGTGCGGGTCATCTTCTTGACGTTGACATCGGCGAAATGGGGGAACAGCCCGGCCATCAGCAGGGGCAGCTGGCCCCAATCATTCGCCTGGATCATCGCTTCCATCTCGGCAGCGGCGCCGCCGGCCCACTCCCATTCCCGCATGAAGCGGTCGGCTTTGGTCCAGTAGTCCCGTTTCTCCCACGCCGCTACAGTGACCAAGATGCTTTCATCAATCTGGCGCAGGGCGATGGCGATGGCGGCGGCCATATCTTTGGCTTCATCATCTATTTTCTGCTGTTGGCTCAGCCGTCGGAGTAATTCGGCGATAGTGCGGCGGTTCTGATTGCGGATTTTTCCCGGGTTGTTGGGATTTACGACTCGTGACATGGAATGGTACTTCTTCTCCAATATGAATTAGCTGGACAGCGGCGAAGCTGCCAACCGTCCAGCCAACTATCTTACCAACAACCCCCGCGGATTCCAAATGTTGTACTATCCCGCCGCGAGGCCCCGGCGCCGCTCAAGCGGGCTCGGCTGCCGCCGCCAGGCTGGGGGCATCTTTCAGCCGGGTGGTGATCAGCAGCGCCAGGACCATCAGCCCGATCAGCACGATCAACGGGTTACTCATCGCGCCGGTATCGGCCGATTTGAAGCTGTCCATTCCCAGGATGAAGGCGATCCCGGAGATCTGCCCCATCAGCAGCATCATCCCGTTGGAGGTCCCTTCCGGGGTGGGATAGGTGATTTCGGCGCCGTACTGGAACCCCAGCGGCCCGGCGCTGAGCAGGAAGAAGCCGAAGATGAAGGCGGAGATCAGCAGCGGCCCGTAGCTGCCGGCGAAGGTGACCCCGATCAGCCCTACCGTGGCCCCCACCACAGCCGCCAGCAGGAAGGGGGTCCGTTTGCGGAAATGGTCGGAGAGCAGCGGGATGATCACCGCCCCGATAATGCCCCCCACGATCATCAGCCCGCCGATGTTGCCCGCCTCCACAATGGTGAAGCCGCGGGGCCGGACGATATCCTCGATCCAGGTGGTCACCGCGTTGAACACCCCCAGCCCCACGAAAAAGACGAACAGCAGCAGCTGGAACTCACGCATCCGCAGCGATTCCTTCAAGCCGTCATAGACCAGGGAGCGCTCCTCTTGATCGGGCCGGCAGGGCGGCGTGGGCGGCCGCTCTTTGACAAAGATGAAGAAGATGGCGATGGCCGCCAGCGAGACGATGCCGTAGGTGGTCAGCATGCCGCTGATCTCCGAGCGGATAGTCAGGTTAGGGGTGATCATCAGCGCCGCCATTATGCCCAGATACATAGCCAGCGAGCCCAGCCCGGCAGCGGTGGCCCTTTCTTCCAGCGGGAACCAGCGGGCCGCCACCGTGGTGATAGCGTTGAGGATGAACGGCTGCCCCACGGCGATGCCGATCTGGGCGATCAACACCAGCGTGTAGCTGTCCGCCGCCAGCCCCCGCATCATCCCGAACACCCCGGTCAGCGCCGCCCCGATGCCCACCGCCACCCGCACGCCGTAGCTGTCGATCATCCACGACGCCGGGATAGAGACCACGATGTACACCGCCATGAACACCAGGGATAAGAGGCCGATGCTCAAATTTGAGACGCCGTAATATTCCGCGGCGCTGCTGGTGACCGGGGCGAAGGTGATCCACATCATCTGGTTGACCGCCACCACCACCATGAACGCCAGCAGTACCGGCCATCTTTGACCGTAAACTTTGAATTCGCTTTGTGCCATTGGAAGGTCCCTCCTGTGAAGACGCCGCCTTAATCAAAAGCCTAACAGTTCACCCGCCGGCGGATCGGCCGGCAGCTGCTATCAATAACCCCTCCACGACCTCAGGGATTCGCCGGAGGAGTGACGGAGGCGCTTTCCGGCAGCAGCCGGAAAACGGGGATGTGCCGGTCGCCTGCCCGCCGCCGGTATTGGCTGTACCCCAGGTAGATCGCTTCCGCCTGCCGCCAGGCCGCCTGGTACCCCTCGCCGCTGAGCTCCTGGGCAATCACCGCCCGCCGCTGCCCTTCCTCAATCAGCTCCGCCCGCGGCTCCGCCTTCAAGTTGTAATACCAGCCCGGATTGCGCGTCCCGCCCCAGTTAGAGGCGATCACCGTCAAAATCTGGGGCTCGTTCGGGTCGACCATGGCCACCAGCGGTGTCTGCCGCGGCTGTCCGGAGCGGGCCCCTTTGGTTATCAGGAAAACCACCGGCAGCCCGGAGACGGCGCTGCTCGCCGTGAACCGCCCCTTGCTCAGCCGCAGCGACAGCCCGTCCAGATGGTGCAGCAGCCTGGCAAGCAGCCAACTGCCCCCCTTGCTGGCGAATATCGGGTGGATCATTTTATGGATCTTGCCTGGTTTGCGCTGGGTACTCATGGTGACTCCTTCTGGGCGCAGTATAAGCGGTTTGGCTGGCAGCCGTCAACCTAGGCGTCCCGCGGCCCACTATCCCCTCGCATCCTATTCGTATAGCGGTAAAAGCCTGGCGCCGAGGACTCGCCGGAAATGGAACCAAAGCCGCCGATCAGCCGTATAGAGAGTAATTATCGGGTGAAGTTCGGGCAAGGAGTGTGGGCCATGGTCGAGTACAAGTTTGTCAAACTGGATCTGGGGTTCTTTTCCGGCAAGCCGGAGCAGGATTATCATGAGGTGGTCGACCGGCACGCCGCCCTGGGATGGCGGCTGGTGCAGATTTTCGACCCCTCTACAGGCGTCTACGGCAGCGCCAGATATTTCGAGCTTATCTTCGAGCGGGATTCCACGCTGCCCCCTAAGTCGGCCCAGTAGGGCCTTGCCGCCCATTAGACGATTTTGGGCCGCTGCCGATCCGGGCAGCGGCCTTCTCTTTTTTGACCGCCGGTTGCCCAATCCTCAAAAAAGGCCAATAATCTCCAGCAA
>JAHEEY010000017.1 GCA_024640485.1 Chloroflexota bacterium
TATTTCATTGGCGGGGGCAGCACTGTTGGCGCTGTTCCTCTTAATCCAATTGGTGCCATACGGTCGCAATCACACGAACCCCCCGGTACAGAGCGAGCCAAACTGGGACAGCCCAGAAACCCGGGCGCTGGCCGAGCGTGCCTGTTTCGACTGTCACAGCAATGAAACCGACTGGAGCCGTTGGTATGAAAGTGTCGCGCCAGCTTCCTGGCTGGTACAACGCGATGTGGATGAAGCCCGGCAGCGCCTCAATTTCTCTGAATGGAATCAGGGAGGCAAGCCTCGTGAGCTAGGTGAGGTCTGGGGAGTTGTGTCAAACGGCAGCATGCCGCCGATCCAGTTCCTAATGCTCCACTCAGAAGCAAAATTGACCCAGGCGGAGAAAGACCAATTAGTCGCGGGATTTCGCAACAGCCTAAACAACTAGCCAGCTGACCGCTGCCCAATCATCATCTTCGCTTCAACCCGCTTCCGGTACACCGGCAGCGGGTTTTTCTTTGCTGTCAAAAGATGAGAATTTCCGGAATTTAGGCCAAGTAACCACGTCACTCATGCTACACTGCCGCAGAAAGCCCGGGAGAAGTGAGCAGCGGACGAGTGTAAAGCGTTGGTTCCGGCGCAAGATTTCCAGAACAATTCGCGCCGTAAGCTGCCCTGGTCGGTTGCTCGACAGCCAATGAATGGTGTCGAGAAAGCCGCAGCAGTAATGACGCCATCACCAATTGGCTGGTTGCAGTCCATATCACAAAACTAGTAATGATGAGGGAATAAATGAGAAAAATGCGTGGGATTCTTTTGGCAGCAGCTTTAGTTTTGTTGGTTGGACTGGCGGCCTGTGCTGATGATTCGGGCGGCGAATATGAGTATGACGCCGATTCAGCCGCAGACTGCGCCCCCGGCGAGGAGTACGATGACGAATTCGGAGTCTGCTATGGCTATGATGAAGCTGCCGGCGATCAGTATGTCCCCGAGCAAGATAATGGTGACCAGTATGCTAGCGAAGAAGATACTGGCGACCAGTACGTTGGCGAGGAAGATGCCGGCGGCGAGTATGAATATGAGGCCGATTCAGCCGCCGACTGTGCCCCCGGCGAAGAGTATGATGACGCCTATGGTGTCTGCTGGGGTTACGAGGACGCAGCCGCCGCAGATGAAGGCAATGCGGACGGATATGTCGACGCAGATTACCCTGATGAAGGGTACTATGAAACCGCCGAAGATTGCTACGATGACGAGGTATACGATCCGGTAGACCAACTGTGTTATCTGGCAGACGATGCTGATGCTGATTATGGCAGCCTGTTTGATGATGTTTTCGGTGCTTTTAGTGGTGATGGCGAAACTTATCAGGATTTAGATGAGTTTGGAGACAACGCGATAATCACCTATGATGTGCGCGGAAATGAAATTGTTAATCCTCAAAAGATGTCTGTATCCTCAGATCTGGAGGTGTATCAAAACGACGCAGATACGCACCGATCGATTTGGACCTATTTCGCCAACCTAGTTCCCCAAGACCAGCGCACCTTCGTCAGCAAATATTCCATTTTCACCGATGGCCAGGACAATGTGATGGCGGCAGTCGCTCAAGATGAATCTGATCCTGAAAAATGGGTGCTGGCGGTAGACATTGTGGATGCGGCTAACCAACAGGAGTTGACTTACAGCCTGATTCATGAATTCGGCCATCTGCTGACCCTGAACAACGAACAAGTTAACATAAATGAGGACCTGTTCTATCAGCAAGATAATGAGGATCTATACAACGACGCTGCCGCCTCTTGCCCCGCATACTTCGTCGCCGAAGGCTGTACCAGGTCATCATCCTACATCAATTCGTTCTACGAGCGGTTTTGGACCGAGTTTGCTGAGGAATTGTCTGAAAGAGAGTCGATTCAGGATGAGGGTGATTACCAGGATGCCGCCTACGCATTCTACCAGAGATATTCGGACCAATTTGTGACCGAGTACGCGGCGACCAATCCCGGCGAAGATATCGCTGAATCATGGACAGCCTTTATCTTGCAGCCCAAGCCGACTGGCAGCTCGATTGCCGACCAAAAGACGCTGTTCTTCTACGACTATCCCGAATTAGTGCGCTTGCGGGGGCAAATCACCTCTCGTGCTTTCTCGCGCTTGCGCGTTAGGCCCTAAACAGAAAGCCCCGTCGCTAAAGTTATGTCAACTTTCTGTTGAATTCACTGCCGTTCACGGGCCTTATGATCCTGCTTTGAACGGCCGGCGCGCTATGCCGATGTCCAATCTGAGGCGCTGTTGGACTATGAAGATCGCGGCTGTTGAATCTATAGAAACGCAGCCTGTTTTCAGGAAATAGAGGAGATAACCTTTGAAGAACAGATTTTCAGTAGAGGCTGTCTTGGCCATATTGGTCGCTTCGCTCAGTGTCTTGACTGCATTTGGCGCTTATCACGTTTCTCTGGCCGAAGCTAAAGCGGGCGAACTAGATGTGAAAGCGATCAAGACAATCACCGAGTCTAATACTGAATTCCTCCGTTCCAATCAAGAGGTGATGTTGGACTATGCCGCTTATGACAATTACGTTATTCAAGGGGCAGACGATGATGACGTCGCCGATTATTACCGGAGCGGTTTCAGCGAGGCGCTGGAAAACAGTATGGAGCGTCCAGACGGCCCTTTCGATGATCCCTATTTCGACGAGACATTTCTTGAGGCGGACACGCTCTATGATGAAAGCCTGGATCTGTTTGACGCCGCTCAGGCAGCCGGCGAAGTCGCCGATCAACTTCAGTTGGTGATGCTGATCACCGCTGTCGGGCTCTCCCTTTCCGCCTTCGCATCTATTGGAGACCAGAGCGGGATCAAAGCGAAAGTGTTCATTGTCATCTCGACGATCACGCTACTGTTTGGGGTCGTGCGGCTGGCCGCCATTCTCCTCTAGAAAAGGGGCGCAGCCATTCTCTGGATCAGTCGGAAGCAGTTATGAACTGGCACCCTTCTCCAAAGGGCGGCTGACGGCCTTGCCTTGCAGCGCCTGGCCGTTGACTGAGTCTTTCATCCGTTTGGTGAAATCCCAGGTAAACAGATTGACCGGCTCAATTTTGATAGCCACTTCCGACTCGCTGTGAGCCAGCAGCCGGCGGGCCAGCGGCTTGTCGGTATCACCCAAATAGCGCACCAGCAGTCTCGCCAGCACTTCACTGCCCCGTTCCGGCAGGATCGACGCGGTCGCCTGACCCCGGATACCTGAATAGGGAGGGATCTCCCCAGAAATCTCGAAAGCGCATCGAGGATCATGCTTGAGAAAGGAGACGATTTTTGCTGTCTCCCGGGTAGCACATAAAAGGGCTCCCTCTTCATACAGGTACCAGAGAGACAAGATCATGGGCCAACCCGATTCGGTGACACATGACAACCTCAGGGGGATTCGCATTTGCTCCAGGTAATCACGAACATCTGCCAGCTGTAGGTCCATCGTATTTACTCCATCTCGCTTTCCATTTGCTCCGCTTGCCTGACAAGCTCCCGGATCATCCCTGAAAATATCAGGCCATGCAAAGGATACAGCACATACCAGTAGAGAAGCCCCAGCAGCCCTTTGGAAGCAAAGAAAGCGGTTTGGGTCAAGGACGCCTGGGAATCATTCACCTTGACTGCTTCGTACTGCAGCCAGGCCCGCCCTGGCAGTTTCATCTCAGCCCGCAAGCGCAGCAGCCGGTTGTGCTCCACAGCTTCCACCCGCCAAAAATCCAGCGCATCGCCTATACGCAGCTCATCAGGATCACGGCGGCCACGGCGAAGTCCGACGCCTCCAACCAGGCGATCCAGCGCACCTCTCAGCCGCCAGGCCCAATCCCAGCTTAGCCAACCATGATCGCCGCCAATGGCGGTGAACGCCTTAAACAGGAATTCCGGCCGGGCATGGGAGAGCTGCTGCCGCCGCTCAATCAACATGCCATCATGGGAAGCCAAGATCACCGGCGGCGCATCCCCCTGGCTGGTAGCCAGGGCGTCACTCCAGCTGGTCTCAACCCGGCCGGCATCGAGATGGGCCAGGGCGCGCTGCACAGATGTGCGGTAGTCAAGGGGAACAATGGCAGGGAAGAGCTGCTGCGCTTTCGCATCCCGCACCACCACTTCATTCCGCAGCCCCTCGATCAAAGGGCGAGCGATAGTGGCCGGGACTGGCGACATCCAGTGCACCCAATAGGATGATAGGCGCGGGGTAAGCACCGGCACAGAAATGAGCCAGCGGCGCAACCCCCGGATGGCGGCATATTGGGTCATCATTTCCCCATAGGTAAGCAGATCGGTTCCGCCAATTTCAATGATCTCTCCGGCGCTGGCTGGTTCGGCCAATGCCGCGACCAGGTAATCCAGCACATTGCGAATAGCGATAGGCTGCACTCTGGTGCTGACCCATTTAGGGCAGATCATCACCGGCAGCCGTTCGGTAAGGGACCGGATCATCTCAAACGACATACTGCCGGAACCGACAACGATAGCCGCCCGGAATTCGGTCACCGGCACGCCGCTTTGTCGCAGCCACTCACCGGTTTCCTGGCGCGAACGCAGATGCTGGGAAAGATCGGCTTCAGCGGCGCCAAGACCGCCCAGGTAGATGATTCGCTCCACCCCGGCAGCTTTTGCCGCCTGCCCGAAATTGCCGGCGGCGTCCAGATCCCGTTGGTGAAAATCCTGGCTGCCGCTCATGCTGTGAATCAGATAGTAAGCTGCAGTCACGTCAACCATCGCCGGAATTAAGGTTTCCGGCTTGAGGACGTCCCCTTGAACCAGTTCGACCTGGCTGAGCCAGGGGCGGCCCTGTAGACGAGCTGCATCGCGAACCAGGAGCCGGACCGCATACCCCTCTTCAAGCAGCCTTGGTACCAGGCGCCCGCCGACATATCCGGTAGCCCCAGTGACCAAAATCATTTCTTTTGCCATGATGATTCCTTGTATTTCTTACCAACGACAGGTTGATGAATTGACATAACTACACAACGTCTGCGATCAGATCCCCGGCAACGCGGACGACTTCGCCTGGCGATAGGCTGCCAGCGCCCTTTCCCGAGCGGCAGCGTGATCCACGATCGGCGCCGGATACTCTATCCCAAGACGGCATCCGGACTGCCGCTGGATGGGTGCCGGCATCCGCCAGGGTTCATGAATGTATTTGAGAGGGACGGCTGACAATTCCGGCAGCCAGCGGCGGATATAATCCGCCGACGGATCGAACTTCTTGCTCTGAAGAATCGGGTTGAATATCCTGAAATAGGGGGCAGCATCGGTGCCAGTGCCGGCTACCCACTGCCAGCCGCCGTTGTTGGCCGCAGGATCGCCATCAATCAGCTGCTGCATGAAATACCGCTCTCCCCAACGCCAATCGATGAGCAGGTGCTTCACCAGGAATGAGGCGGCTATCATCCGGCTGCGATTATGCATCCATCCGGTCTGCCGCAGCTGCCGCATGGCTGCGTCCACGATGGGATAGCCGCTCTTTCCCTGGCACCACGCGTCAAACGAAACGGGATCATTGACCCAGGCGATCCGGTCAAATTGAGGCCGGAAGCTCCGCCGGCTGACATGGGGGAAGTTTGCCAGAATCGAAATATAGAACTCTCGCCAGATGAGCTCATTCAGCCAGACGTCAGCCCCCTGCCGCTCCCCCCGCTGGCGGACAAGATCCGCTACGGCGGCAGCCGCTGTTCGGGCAGACAGCATCCCAAAGCGGTAGTAAGGTGAAAGCTGGGAAGTCCCGTCCAAATCAGGGCGATCCCGCCGTTCATGATACTGATCGACAGGCGAGGTTGGGCCCTGCAGGAAGGCATGCAGCCGATTGATCGCCTCCGCCTCCCCAGCGGGGAAATGGGGTGGGTCCTGGGCAGCCTCTGCCGGTATCGGCAAGCTGTCTAGATGCTCCGGCACCCTGATTTGAGCGGGAACCGGCAGCGGCTGGAGCAGATCAAGCGGCGACCTCGATTTCCACGCCCGGCTGAAGGGTGTAAAAACAGTGTAAGGTGTACCATCCGCTTTCGATATCAAATCAGGTGCCTGGATGGTAAGCCCGGCAGTCAGCTGCAGCGGAACACCCTGGCGGCGCAGCTGACTGTCCCGCCGGCGGGCGTAGGAAGAGAAGTCTTCTTCGGCAAATACTGCCGTTGCCCCAGACTCGGCGACCACCCGCGGCAGCTCCTGGGCTGGATCGCCGCGTCGAATCAGCAAGCGTCCGCCCAGGCGCTCAATATCCGCTTTCAGCGCCCGAAGGCCCGCCATCAGGAAAGCATTCCGTCTGGGGCTAGCCTTAGGTGAATCCAACAGCTTGGGATCCAAAATGAACAGCGGCACGATCTGCTCACCGTGGCCCAGGGCGGCCTGCAGCGCCTGGTTGTCTGCTAACCGCAGGTCACGTCTTACCCACCAAACAGCACAGCTCATAGATATTCTCTCTTTCCTTCAGACCACTGACTATAAATCGATGCATTCTGCAAACAACTGGATATTACTATAGCACGATTGTCTATATTTTGTTCATATTTTGACTTACTGTTAAGGTTTCTCAAACATCTCCTGGCAGAGCAGGCGTTAATGGCCGATCGATCCGCTGTCGCGGCTAGGAAGCTACGGGGTTTTAATCTTTATGTAAACTTATTGACATGGACAACCAGACACAGAACAAAGCACACCCTCCATTTCCAGGAAGGGTGTGCTTTTCTTTCAAAACTTCCAGCCGCAGCGCTGGCTATCGGTCTTCTCCGGGATCCAGCAGGATCATCAACCCCAATATGGCCATGTTGGCGAAATTCAAAGGGGCCAGTATAGGGGCGCCCCGCAAAAACCGCTCCTGCACGAATTGAGCGTTCGCCGTCAAGTCCGTTTGCAGATGGAACCAGGAACCGATCAAGCCGGCAGCGACCATCAGCAGCATCGCCACCAAAAAGGTGGACAGCTCTTTTCGGTTCGGCTCTTCGACCGTCCCCAGTACAGCTGCCACCACGGTGGCGAAAACACCCACTATCGTGGGCAGCCAGAGCCAGGGGTTGTGGAAACCGGTGCGGGCATGGTCGATGACACTGCTCAGGACGGTGCCCAAAATCCCCAAGCTGACCAGCAAGAAGACAACAGCACTCTTGGAGAACGGCATCCTCAACCTGCCGCCTCCTGGCAGCAGCAGCGTGCCGCTGTCTGCCGGATCTTCTTTCCAAGCAACGATCATGCCGATGACCCCTACACCAGCAAAAGTGATCGGGCCGAAGAGCGGGGGTGCCCACACGACCAGATCCAGGCTCAACATCTGGGCCAGTGGGGCGTCCTGCAGCAGCGCTCGCATCAGGTGGAAGTAGGAGCCCAGCAGGCCGATGAAGATACTAGCAGCGAAGATCAGCGTCGCCACCCATGTCGCCAACTCTCGCTTTCGGAATGCCAACCACCCAGCGATCAGCAGCCCGATCCCAGCCAAGGGGCCAAAGATGATCGGGATCCATTCATTGGGCACGATGGTGTAGCTGATATTATGCGCCAAATAGATATCGATCCCCAGGATAATCTCATTAACCGCCAGGAGAAGCAGCATGAACTGATCCCGGCTCAGCGGCAGACGCCGTTCTCGAATTTTTGGGAACACGGTTGCAAGGTGGTACATGATTACGGCTCAATCCCGGCAGCTTCCAGTTTTGCCTGGACCATCTCTTCCAGCTCCGCCAGATCGCTCAACAGCTCGTAGGCGCCGTGCCATTGGGTGTAGTCAGGGCCCTGCATCCAGGCGCCGAACTTGGCGGTGCGCCCCCAATGATGCCACAGCTCGAAGAAGACGAAGTCGATGGGTTCATCGAACGGCTCAGCCGTCATCAGCCCATTCTCCTGAAGCGGCTTGATGATCTCACGGCTTTGCAGCACCCACTCATTCACAGCCCCTACCAAAGCGTCACCATCTTCATAAAAGGCATCGATGAAGTTACTGTTGTGACATTCACCGCAAACGCCCTTCATCCGAATCTGGTTGTCCTGCCAGGAGGGGCGGCGCTCGCTGACAGAGGCAAACAGGAACCAGCTCAACCGCTCGCCGACATCGTGGGTGGTTGATTGGCCGCCAAAGCCGCTCATATGACAAATGGCACAGGTGGCCGCAGGGAAATCTTCCGAGGTCAAGGTTCCGGGCTCGCCATCCCAATTCCACGCTTCACCCATGGTTGCATAGGCAATGCCATGGGGAGATTCCTGGTAGATCTCGAACTGCGGATGGTCGGGACCGATGTGACAGGCGTTGCATGTCTCCGGCTTGCGGGCCTGCTCCAAACTGAACTCGTGCCGCAAATGGCACTGCTGGCATTCGCCAACGGAGCCGTCAGCAGCGGGTTTGCCGATATTATGGCAGAACTCACAGGCAAAGCGGGTGACCTCCGGCCCTTCGATATGGTAGAGATCATTTCGAGCCCGATCGGGATCTGGCTGACCCTCTGACACCCGCAGATATTGGGCCATCAGATCCGGATTGAGCTCCTGGGCACCGGCGAAGGCGACGTAGGCCGGGAGGCCGTGTCGGCTGACTGAGTATTGGGCCACCTCATTCTGATGGCACTTTTTGCACATGGCAGACGAGGGGGATGGCAGCACCCAAGTACCCTCATGCTCAACTGAGCCGGGATACCCATTCTCCACTTCGTGGCAATCGGTACAGCTTACATCATCCGCGGCCATGGTGCTGTGGCCATACTGGGTGACAATAGCGGGCGTGGTGCGCGCATGGCACACCACACATTCATCCTTGCTATTCGCCAGCGCATTGGCCCTCCTGGTCTCCTCCACCGTACCACGAGAAAGACCGATAGTAGTTATAATCAAGGTTAGACCCAGCACGATGATAACTGCTATCAGACCAACAATTAGCGAACGGGAACCACTTGATCGATTGAGCATGGGCGTTATCTCCCCTTTTCGGCAATAGCCGGAGCCGCATGTTTCACGACCTCCCCGGCGGAATGATACGAATCACTCCCTATACTATACTAGATTGTCTATGATTAAATCTATATCCAATTCTGGAGCTACAAGAGGAGAGGAGCAGGGCTACTATCAATCTACGCCTGAGAACAGAGGGAACAACCAATGACCGCGCCGGCGATATGCCAGTGCAGCCGCAAATTCATATGATGACCTTTAACCGTTACGATCATCAGGGGGAGCAGCAGCACAACAGCTCACCAGTGCCATTCCTTGGTCTGCCGCCAGTTCGACTAGAGTGATGCGCTTGTCAGCCGGAGGATCTGCGCAGCAAGCGCAGCGTTACTTGATCCCCCTTACGCATCAGCTCCACTTCATCGCCGCTTTTTATCTGCCGGACAACCTGTTCTGGGAAATCATAGCCATAGGGAATGCCTTCCAAAGAGCAGGCAGGGGCGCTCTGCTGGTCGATCTCGGTATTCACAATAGCCAGGGGGGCCATGCCCCGGTAATAGAGCTCCAACAAGACGTAGGGCGCCACCGTTGAGCCGCTGCCTTTAGGGAAAATAGCAACCTTACCGGCCATGCTTTGCCCATCTGCCGGATGGCCCGCCTCCTCTATCACCCCAGTTTCCCGATTAACAAAGCCCAAGAATGTGATCGGGGTGTCGGTAACAAATGCCTCGCCGGTCACCACAAAATCAGCTTGAGAGGGAAGGCCTCGCCCCTTTAGCTCAGCATTGGGTGTCGTTCGAGCCGGTGGACTGGCCTGCGTCTTGGTCTCTTTTTTACGCTTCGCCTCGCCTTCCCCAGGAAGCGCCGGGCTGGCTTCAATACGCATCTCCCCAGCAGCTACGGCCATACAATCAGCCATGGTCATGACCGAAGCGGGAATCCCGTTCAAGCCTGATTTAATGTAATGCTCGGCTTTCATGGAGTTGGTCAGGATGTGTTTGACCCAGCTCTGATCATAGGGAACCACCTCCGGACAGCTGTTTTCCAGCAGCAAAGCGCCGCTCTGTCGGATGGTATCGGCCAAGCCGATCTTCTCGGCGATCGCCTTGTTTGCCGAAGAAGTGAATATCCAGACAGGCGGCGGATCACCTGGGGGCGCGGGATCGGCGGTTACCTTTTTACCCTTAAGCAGTTCAGCCGCCGCCCGCAGCTCGCCCACCGACGCTTGCGGGCAGCCCAGCGTGATCAGCGACACCGGCGCCGCCGGCCTCAGATCCTGGTAGCGCCGATCTAGATCCGCTTGTTCAAAAATGAGGGAACCTTCAAAAGTGCCGGCAGGTACATCACCCAACCCTTCAATATACAGCAGTGGGCAGCCGTAATTGGCGGCAGCCGCAGTTAACGCCTTTCTCTGTTCGTGCGTAAGAGCCGCCGGCAATCCCTTAATCAGCGGAATTGGGCCATAAGCCAGCCGCCAGCCAGGTTGACGCTGCTTGCCAATCCAATCCCCCAGAATCGAAAAATCGGTGGGATCGTCCAGTACGGCGGCAACCGTCACTTCCAGATTGGGCCGCCGGGCTTCTTCATTGAGCAGGCCGTATTTGGGCACATAGCCGGTTATCGCGCTGGCCAGGGCTGACAGCCCGGACTCACGATTGGTCCGTAAACCAGAGTAGGAGTTAGCAAAACAAATGGCATTGGATTCCGCCCAGGCGGCAATCCCATCGCCAGCGCTGGCAGCTTCAACCACGCCTTCCCACTCATAAGGGATACATGATTGGGTGGGGCGCACTCCAAGTTTTTCATACAGGGCCACGATCTCACGGCTGTGTTCCAGGAAGTCAGGAGCCACAATGCGCATGGCATCAAACTGGGCATCATCACAGCCGGCAGAGTTTAGTGTGGTCAGCACAGACACTTGTGCTTCCGGATCACTGGCCAGTCTGGCCAGAAACTGGCGCAGTCCAAGCCCGCCGGTTAGCGGGGAAACACCGGAAAGATGGGTGCTCTGCACCGGAAGAAGCTCAGTCGCCCCGGCGGCGGCGGCCATGTCGAGCAGCAGGCGCATGCCCATCTGCTTGGCCTGCCCCAGCTCTCCCTTCAGCATCGCCCGCTGTTTGTCGTTGAGCTCAATTCGATTTTCCATACCTGACCATCCTCGTTGTCACAGCCGCCTTGCCGCGATCAATGCCTAACATCCAAAAAGGGGCTGCCGTTCAGGCTAAGCCGCATCCCTCGGGAAGTCCGGCCGTACGATTTCGACCATCACCTTGGTATCTCGCTGAATTGCCCGGGCAAACCGTTCGGCGGCATCATCACCAAAAATTGTGGTCGTGGTTCCCCGAGGCGCGCCTAGCAGCAGCAGGCTGGCGTTTGATTCATCCAGAAACTGGCAGATTTCTTCCCGCACATCCCCTTCCCGGATCACCACCTCGGCGTCGACGCCATCTTCTCTGGCACGCAGCCGGGCTGCATTTACCAGTGCTTTTCCAAGCCAGGTCAGCTCCGCTCGAACAGAGTTCAGCAAGCTCTGTTCCATGGGGCCCATAGCGCTGGTCTCCAGCACATAGAGAAAGACTAGCGTATTCCCGCTGGCTTTGGCGCGGCGGATTGCCTCTCGCTGTACGGCACGACTCCCTTGTCCGCCACGAGTCGCGCACACAATACAATGCTCCATATTAAGACTCTCCCCCATCTTCTTCGGTTTCTCTGGGGACGATGCCCTGATGGGCTCGGATCAGCTCCAGTGCCGTAGCCCGATTGTTCGAGTCGCGGATCAGTTCATGGTAAAGGGCATCAGAGATCATCCCTCGGCGCAGACCGTCTCCCAGAGCGCTTTGCTCTGCCCGCAGCACCTCTGCCCGCGCCTGCATGAACAGCTCCTGCTCCAATTCGGGGAAGGTCTGCAGATGGTCGCGATGTGCCGATTTGAGCTCATCAATCTCATCATCATAGGCGGCGTTCATCGCTTCCCAGGTATCCCGGAAGAGGATTCCCTCCTGATACAGGCGGGCCAATTCCCGCTTGCCAGTCCATTTGGCGTAGAGCAGCGCCTGCTGCCGTTTCTGCTCCAAGATCCGGGCCGGCTTCCGGGCCAACTTCAGCCGGTCGATCAGCTTCTCAATGGTAGTGCCTTGCACCAGCAGGGTGAAGAGCACTACCCCAAAGGTCATTACCCGGAACAGATCAACCACATCTTGACCAAGCACATCGCCGGTCAGGGTTAGGACCAATGCCAGGCTGATGGCGCCCCGCAAACCACCCCAGTACATCACGTGCCGAAAGGGGAGCGAGATGCGATTGCGAGGGAAAAGCCGGTTGTTGATCCAGGATAGGCCGTAGACGGTGACCGCCCGGCTCAGCAGGACGGCAGCCACAGCCACGATGGTCGGCAGTAAGAAGTTGGAGGGTAGGCCGTTCTCGCCGATTTTCAAGCCGATGACCAGGAACACCAGCGAGTTGACCACAAATGCCATGAACTCCCAGAATCTACTGAGAGTCACCTTGGTGGTCGGCGATGTGCCCTGCAGACCGATATTACCGACCATGAGACCGGCGGCGACCACCGCTAAAATACCGCTGACCCCCAGCTGCTCGGCAGCCACAAAAGAACCGAAGGCCAACGAGACCGTCGTTGCCGTTTCAATCAAATGGTCATCGACATTCTTGAGAACGAAGTAAGAAACCATGAAACCAAGGACCAGCCCGATGCCCAGACCGCCAAGAGCGACCTGGCCGAATTCAAGCGCCGCGCGAGACAGGTCGAACTGGGCACTTCCTCCCTGGGCAGCTGCAGACGCGCCGGCAGCCAGTGCCAGATTGAAAATCACCACTGCCACACCGTCATTAAAGAGGCTCTCCCCTTCTACCAATAAGGCCAGCCGCTTGCTGACTCCCAAAGTACGAAAGAAGGCGATCACCGCCACCGGATCGGTGGCGGATATCAATGCCCCAAAGACGATGGCTGTGGCCAATGGGATATCCAATACCTGCAGCACGATGATGCCGACGATAAAGGTACCGATGATGGAGCCGGCAGTAGCCAGCAGCAGCACTGGAATCAGATCCTTCTTCAGCGCCGTCCAGCTGATTTGCAGGGTCGCTTCAAACAGCAATGGCGGCACCAAAAGCGCCAATATCAACTCGCTGCTGATAAACGAGAAGTCAAGGAAATCCGGAAAGAAAGAGAGCGCCAGGCCGGCAATAACCAGGGCCACCGTGTAAGGCAGGCGAACCCGCCGGATGACCAATGCCACCAGAGCGGCAATGGCAACCAGTTCCACAAAAGAGATCTCCTGAGTGATAAGTTCGCTCTCTTGAGACATCAGTATGGTAAGTATCATCACAATTCCTCTACTACGTTTCCTTAAAGCAACGGCAACCCTATGAAGGTCCGGTCTGCTGCGTCACCAGGTTATGTGTAATCACTGAGTTGGACTGCGCCGTACCGCGCTTTCTGGAACTTGCTCTTGTCGGCTCCCCAGGGAATCGTGCAGTCAAATCCAAGCTTATCGGTGCGGCTCTTCTGCCCGGCAGCATGCCGACCTGACGGGTCCAGCGAGCTGCCCGGCTGGCTGTCCAGCTTCACCAAATCGCTATTCGCCTGAAATCGGGTCGCCATGGCCCATTCCACCTCAGCCGGGTTGTAGATATCAATATCGCTGTCTACGACCCACACATGCTTCAGCGAACCATGCCCGTTAAAGGCGGCTTCGATAGCCAGCCGCCCGTCTTCGGGCCCTTGTTTGTCTATTTGCACTACCGCGTGCAGCCAGGAAGCGCCCCCGGGCGTAATTACTGCGCCGGTACAGCGGGTCACCTTATTTACTTCAGCCAAAATGGTCGGCTCTTTGGGCATCCCCATCAAGAGCTTGTGCTCGAGACCGCCCGGCAGCAGGGCATGGTAAATCGGATCTCGCCGGTGGGTAATCAAATCGATCTCGATTACCGGCTGATCCCGAACAATATCCATGGTTTCTGTCAGGTCCATGAAGGGCCCTTCATGGACCAACTGCTTGGTAATTCTCCCCTCTAGGACGATTTCAGCATCAGCGGGCACCTGGAGATCGTTGGTAATGCATTTCACCAGCGGTGTCGGCGCCAGCGCCTGGGCGACTGACAGCTCATCCACGTCAGGGGGCGGCGACATGGAGGCCGCCAGATGAACCGCTAAAGAGACGCCGATGCAGATAGCTACCGGCAGGTCTCCTGCCGTTTTGCTCACAGCAGTGTGCGTTCCTCGTCTTTCCACAATCCGGGCGGCAAACCGCTTGCCGTCCAGCCTCATCAGACGATGATAGCACATATTTCGGCCAAGGTCTGGGTCTTCGGTAATCACCACATTGCTGGCTACATAATGCCCGCCATCCTGGGGCAGATGCAGCAAGATCGGCAGATCATTGAGATCGAACTCTTTGAGTATCACCTCTTGGCAGGGCGCCTGCTCAACCAGCGGCGGCAGTTTTGGGTGAGCGATCGCCCGCGCCAAATGGATTGGCAGTTGATCCACCGGCAGGCCGAGATCCATGGCAAAGTACCGTCGATCCGAACATGGGCCGGCGCAAACTCGCCATCCGGGATAGCCGAGGATACTGTTAAACAGCACCGGTCGACCTTCCAAGGCGTGGGCAACATTAGCCAGTTCGTAAGTGGTGTCGACAGACCTGTTGATAGTAACCAGATCGCCGTTGTCTTCAGCCTGTTGAATAAATCGACGGAAACTCATATGATTAAAACTCCTGAGCTCATATTACCATGATCAAAGGCAAAGCGTAGGGACAATGGCTGTCTCTAATCATGTAGCGATGGTGTGCATCCTGGTAGACTATTTTACAGTCATTAGCGTAATTATTCAGCGGTTCCCAGGCGCTGCATGAAATCAGATTGACACAGCGTGGGAATCAGCATTTCAGGAGCGCGGTTCGCTCTTGGAGTTGGCCGGTCTCTGTTATCAGTAAACCTGAGGAGAGTTTGCATGATTCGTCAGCGTATTGTTTGGTTTTCCATCATCCTGCTCATTTTCACGTCATTGGCCTGCAATGCCTTTACAGGGGTCCGGGAACCAGACTTGGGACTGCCGCCGCCGCCCACACCTAACGGTGAGATCACGCCCGCGCCAGCTGAACAAACTGGCCAAATTGATGGGCTTGCCCCGACGGCGACATTGATCAATGAAACCGCAGCCACGGCTGCCGTCAATGGAGCCGGGGCGGCCTCAGCCACGGTGCTGATTGACCTCAACGTGCGCCGCGGGCCAGCCATTCAATATGATCGGGTCAGTTTCATGCTCAAGGGCGAATCGGCCACTATCATCGGCCGCGATCCCGCCACTGGATGGTGGAAAATCGAATGCCCGCCCCGTATCGAGGCGAATGAGTGCTGGATCTCTGGCGGCGACCGCTACGCCACAGTCGCCCACACAGAAGGGGTGCCAATCGCTGAAATTCCACCGACACCAACCCCGCCGCCAACCCCGGCGACAGCCGAGTCAAATGTGGTGGCCGGCGAAGGTCTGTTGGTATACGCCAGCAGCAGCGGTTTGTGGGCAGTCACGCCAGACCTGGCAGCAGATCCGGCCAAAGTTGGTGAACCAGTTCAGTTAAGCGACAGCCTCAATATCGACCGCATCTTCATCGCCCCTGACGGCCTCAAAGCAGCCTATACAACTCAGACTGCAGAGAAAGAGGTGCTTTACCTGGTAAATATTGACGGCAGCGGCGGCAAGATCCTGGTAAATTCCACCTTCATACCGATTGCCGACAGCGGTGGGACCGCCGATGTAAAGGTGCGCCTGGGCCAGATACAGTGGCTCAGCGACAGCCAGGCAATCGCCTTCAACAGCACCCTCCAAAACATCGTCGGGCCCGGCTCCAGGAGCCAGGAAGATCTGTGGACTGTCTCTCTGAACGGCAGCTTAACCGAACGGTTCTCGGCGGGCAACGGCGGCGGCGCATTTGATGTCTCAGCCGACAATCAGCTGATCATGAGCCAGTCGGATCGGATCATTCGGGCCAGTCTGGACGGCAGTGAATGGCAGACGATTATCGACTTCGAGAAGGTCAACACCGCCAGCGAATGGATCTACTACCCCAAACCACAATGGACCTCTGACGGCAGATTAGCATTGGTCGCCATCGCCAGCCCGGAACAGTTCGACGAGTCAGCCGAGGCACGCCTCTGGCGGATTCCCCGCAGCGGGCCGGCTGAATTCACCCGCGCGCTGGCCGGCAACATCCTCTTCAACCCGGTGATCTGGTCGGACAACGGCATCTCCCTGGCATACGTGCAGCAGATCATTGACAGCGCCAACATCCCCCCCGCGCTGACCCTGGCGGATGGCGATGGCGCCAACCCAACGTCTTACGCCACCGACAACCCGCTCAGATTTGACGGCTGGAGCCCGGCAGGAGACAGCTTCATCTATTCGGGGGCGGGATTCTATGCCGTTGGCCGGTCCGGCGCAGCGGCTGTCACTACCATCCTGGATGGAGATGTGGGCGCCGTTCAGTGGCTGACCCCATCTAGATTCATTATCGCCATTGAGAGCGGCAGCGGCTGGCAGATGTCTATCAGCGATCTTGCCGGCAACTTGACCCTCTTGGCTACAGCCAGGAGCGATACCGCTCAGATGGACGTCTGGACCCCGTAGTCAACTAACAGCCCACAAAAATAAACTCCCCATGGAATTCCATGGGGAGTTTGCAGAGGGGATATACTTTATGGGCGTTAAATGAGCGCCCATAGCAGACAGAATTAGTTGGGCCGATTACCTTCTGCGCAAGAAAGCCGGGATTTCCAAGCTGCTGGGTGAAAATTTAGGCTCAACGGTTTGGCGCTCACGCACCGGTTCTCTCTCCGGCTTACCTATCGATTGACTGGTTGCTACCCGGGGATCCACCATCACTGGGCTGCTGCCGGCTTGCTGCTGAGGAAGCATTCGACGGCGGTTCGGAACGGGATCGAAACCGGTGGCAACTACGGTCACCCGGATTTCGTCGCCCATCGTCTCATCAATTACAGCGCCAAAAATCAGGTTGGCATCGGGATGTGCCGTCTCTCGAATAATCGCCGCGGCCTGATTTACTTCATACAGACTCAAGCTGGGGCCGCCAGTCATATTGAACAAGATACCGCGAGCGCCGTCAATCGTGACATCCAACAGACGGGAGCTGATAGCCTGCTCCGCCGCGATTTGGGCCCGATCGTCACCTTGGCCCCGGCCGACGGCCATTAGAGCTGCCCCGCCCTGAGACATGATGGTCTTGACATCAGCGAAATCCAGGTTGATCAAGCCAGGTACGGTGATCAATTCACTGATACCCTGAATACCCTGGCGTAGAACATCGTCTGCCATGCCAAAGGATTCCCTCAATGAAACCCGCTTGTCGGTCAATTCAAGGAGGCGATCATTGGGGATCACGATCAAGGTGTCGACATGTTCTTTCAGCTTCTCGATACCATCTTCAGCGGCTCTGGCTCGCTGGCTGCCTTCAAAGAGGAACGGACGAGTCACCACGCCAATTGTTAAGGCGCCTTGCTCCCGGGCCGCTTTGGCGACCAGCGGGGCTGCCCCGGTCCCGGTGCCGCCGCCCATGCCAGCGGTAATAAACACCATATCCGAACCGGCCAAGACTTCATACAGTTCTTCCACAGATTCATTGGCTGCTTTTTCACCCTGCTCAGGATTGCCGCCAGCCCCAAGTCCCCGGGTCAACTTATCCCCAATACGCACGCGTGTCGGAGCACCGGAAAGAAGCAAAGCCTGGTTATCGGTGTTTATGGCGACGAAGTCAACACCGCTCACACCCTCTGCGATCATTCGGTTCACGGCATTGCATCCACCACCGCCAACACCAACCACACGGATCAACGCGATATTCTCTAGTTCAGGCTGTCTCTGCATGTGCTTACCCTCTTTCAGGTGATTTGAGATCTCTAGATCTCGAATAAGAATACTATGGCCCGCCTCATTACAATAAAGTTGCTTTGTTCCCTGGACGAGGATCGTATCGACTGGCATACAGTTCCAGGGTTGACTTGTCAACCAACCATTTATTTCCAAACTTAATGGCTGGCAGTTTCCCTTGACGAATGAGTCTTCGAACTGATTCGGGATGAATATTTAAACGCTCGCTTACCTCAGTAACACCAGCATAATTTTCCAGCAGATCTTCCTTTGTCATCAGTCTTCAAACTCGCCATGCAATGCGGGATAATACAACAAATCCAATTGTTGCAACAATACAACAAAACATAACCTATGTCAAGTAATTGGCTTAATTCAGTCGGGAAATCAGCTTCAGCCGTCGTCAACGACAGCTGGCGATTGCCTTGGGAGGCAAGTTGAATCGCTGACCAAAAGGGTAATTGGTTGAGTTATGTCAATAAAAGCCCGCAGATGGAGACCAGTGACTCACCCTTGGTGTCGGCATCACAATGGTCGTAGGCGATCTCAACACCATTGGCGCCCCCTAAATATCTCAGCATGATATCGATGGACGACAGCCCGCAAATGCGGTTGCGGTTCTGCACGGCTGACACCTGAGCGTAAAATGAATCGGCATCGCCGCCGAGAATCGCCTGAACCAATGCTTTGTCAGATTGAGCCAACTGATCGCGGCGTCCGGCGTCCATGGCAAAATCATCATTAAAAGCGGGGCCAACATGAGCCAGATCAACCGAGGCGACCACCAACACTTTCTTTCCCGCCGTTTCTCTCTTCAGGGTCTCAATGGTCTTGCTGATCAAGGGGTCTTCGGCGGGATGCGTGCCGCTCATCAGGAACTGGTAGTAAGAACCGCACAAGACAGGCACCATCGGGCAAGGCTGCTTTCCCGCCTGCTGGAAGATATGATGCATCCACACCGCCGATAATTCTACTGAATGCTCGCGCTGGTGGTGCAGCTCTTCGGCAAATGCATTTTCGGGGCCAATCGCCTGGGCGATCTTCTCGATCAAACCCACGTCGGTCGGCAAGACCCCGAATGGCGTGGCATAGGGCTGCTGGGTCAGCGTGATGGTACCGGCGCCGCCATTGTGGTCGGTACCAAAGATCAGTACCAGATCCGCATCTAGAACTGCCGCCTTGGCCCGCTGCCACACTTTGGCGTAAACATGACCGCCTCTTTGGTAGTCGATATGGGGGGAAATGATCCCACGCCCCTGCCATCCGTTCCATTGGCCCAACTCATCATCCGCGCCGAACTGATGAAATAGATCTGCGAGACGCCGCGGATCCCCAGGATAGCTCAAATCTGCCAGCGCGGGCGGGCGGTTTGGCTGGGCACGATACGCTTCCAGAAATTGAAGTCGCGCCTTTCGGGAACGTTCGTTTTCCAGCAAGCAAGCTTCATCCAGCTGTGTCAATGCGTTGGTCACTACTTCATAATCCACTTCTCCCCCCACGTGTTGGGAGAAAGCAGCGTGGATCTCATCAACCGTATGCTCGCCGTCACAGAAAAGAAGCATTTGAGCTAATGGGGTTGGTACCATCAGCTGACTCTCTGAAAGCTGCTGCGGATCACGAAGCAGCCACATCTGCTGGCCTTGATGAGTTACCGGTTGGAAATCTAGTGGGCGTAGAGCCGGCTTTTCAGTCACAATAGCGCTCCTTCTGCCGTTGTTTTTCTCATTTGCGGATCAAGCTTTATCCAGAGGTATGTCGAGCATGCTGCCGAACCGCGAATCGATGAATCACTTGTTGTTGCCCGTACGCTGCCGGCAAAGAATGCCTACCGCCTTGCTTCTGGCTACAATGGACAGGTTCTACATCAGGACAGTTTTTAGCAACGAGCAGCCAGGTCATTCCAGATGATTGTTGATGACTAAAGTAGCTGATATTAGTATCGTTCCAAGCAAAGCAGAATGCAAACGGCGCATGAAAATCCGCCTCTTCAGCCTGACATCCTTGCTGTTGGCCAGCTGTCAACCAGCGCCCGTCCGCCAACCGCTCCCCACAGCGATAAGCAGCAACGGCGTGGTGGCGGTCAGTACGCCGACCCTGGCCGCCGGCAGGCAGGAACTCCCTACAAGTGGGGAGCTGACCGTTGACGAAGTGGGTTGGGGCAGCAGCAGCATCGGCGATCCCTACTTGCCCCGTTTGGGAAGCAGCGACTACGACGTACAGCGCTATCGGATCCAGCTGACCCTCAGTCCAGCCCAAACAACTATTTACGGCAGCACAACTATCGATGCCCAGGCGTTGGTCGACAATTTGTCCTATATTGCCCTGGACTTCGCCGGCTATCATATCGTCCAGGTAAAAACAGGGGGGACCCCAACCAGTTTCTACCGTGACGAAGACAAGCTTTGGGTAGAGCTGCCGCGGCCGCTGCTGGCGGGTACCGAGTTTTCGATTACGGTAGTTTACCAAGGCGTGCCGGCACCATATGCCTCTGCTTACGCCAGCGCTGCCGGTGCCCTGGGCATGCGATTCAACCGCGATGAAACCATCTACACCTTGTCGGAACCCGATGGCGCCCATCATTGGTTTCCCAGCAATGATCATCCACGAGACAAGGCGCTGTTCCGTTTTGAATTGACCGTGCCCATGGATTACGCCGCTATAGCCAACGGTCAGCTTATTGACATAACAGAGCGCGGGCAGCTGCCACTTCTGTCCGAAAAACAAGGGCACACTTTCACCTGGGAGCACAGCTACCCTATGGCGCCCTACTTGGCACTGGTCGCTGTAGGCCGATTCGAGCAGATCCAATCCACCTCTGCCGGCGGCGTCCCCTTGAATCATTTTGTCACCCCAGAATCTAAGGAAGCATTTGAGCCAATGGCGGCGGCGGCTGGCGAGGCGATTGACTGGATGAGCCAGCTCCTTGGCCCCTACCCCTTTGAGACATTCGGCTTCGCGACCATCGATATGCCCCCGGCTGCCATGGAGACGCAGACCATGGTGCTGCTGTCAAACCAGTTGATAGGGCAACGCACAGCCGTTCATGAAATGGCCCACATGTGGTTCGGCAATTGGGTCAGTATTGATTCCTGGTCGGAAATGTGGCTCAAGGAAGGGTTTGCCACCTACCTCACCATGATGTGGGAAAGCCGCGACAATCCGGCGATGCTGGAAGAGAAGATCGCCAACGCTCAAGCGTCTGTCAATCAGAACGGGCCGCCCTATCCCATCGGCAATCCGCCGCCGCAGCGGCTGCTCAGCTACAACACGTATCTCAAGGGCGCCCTCTTCATCCATGCGCTGCGCCAAGAGATAGGGGATGACGCTTTCTTCAGCGGCATTCGAAGGTACCTGACCCTTTACGGCGGAAAGACAGCCAGCAGCGGCGACTTTCAATCTGCATTGG
>JAHEEY010000018.1 GCA_024640485.1 Chloroflexota bacterium
GAGTTTTCTGTGTCGCCGAAATACAGGATACGCAGCGGCTGCCGCTTGCGCAGCGCATCATTTACCAGATCAGGTAGATCGATGGCGGCTGGTGGGGGGATAAAGATGGCGCCGCCCTGGGCATGAAGCAGGTCGCCCACGGTTTTTAATCGCTGATTGCCTAGTTCGCGAACCATCCGTTTCAGTACTTCGGCGGTCATGTAGACATCGTTTAGGGCCCGGTGTGCCAGCCCCATGCGCACACCTAGTTTATGCGCGATATGACCCAGGTTGTTGCGTCCAAAGTAGAAGTGGCGCCGGGCCAACAGCAGCGTGCATAGCCATGGATTGGCCAGAGGCGGACCGCTGCCGGCTCCGTTGACAGCATAATTTCCTATGACATATTCCATTCCCAGAAACTCCGCGTCAAAAGCGGCATTATGGGCCACCAGCAGCGCGCCATCCATCAGCGCCGCAAGATCGTTCGAAATCTCTATGAAAGTGGGTTTCCCGACCAAATCTTCGTCGGTGATATGGTTCACGGCGGTTGACCGCGGATCCATTTTCCGATCCGGCTGAATCAGCTGGTTGATTTCTCCTGTGACTCGCCAGTTCTCCATCCGGATGGCGCCGATCTCCACGATCCGGTGGCCAAGTCCAGGGAAGAGCCCGGTGGTCTCAGTGTCCAGGACCACAATAGGAATGTCAGACGGCAAGCTTTCTTCGAAATCAATCATGGGGGAATTGTAATTGAAAACAGCGCCATCAGCACCTCGCCGCGGGCAACTGTCCCAAATCCGCTGCCGATGGCGCGTTTTTTGACTTGTAGGACACAGGCATGCTATAATTTATGATATTAGCTTCTTCATACTGTTTGGATATGGAAAGTGGGTTCTCCCCACTTTTTTGTTTTCTGTATGTTAGAACAGAGTATATAAGTTGTAAGATTTGGCCCAGCAAACCAACTGGTGAAGTTCAACATGAAAAGCGAATTTATCTTAGCCTTTAACGAAATATGTGAATCCCGTGGTCTGCCTAAAGAAGATGTCTTTGAGGCGTTGAAAACCGCGCTGGTATCCGCCTACCGGCGAGATACAAATGTCGGCAACAACCAAGAGGTCACGGTCGAAATCGATCCGCGTACCGGCGAGCCCACCATCTTTGCGGAAAAAGAAGTGGTGGACAGCATCACGGACTCTCGCACAGAGGTGCTGCTTGAGGAAGCTCACCGCAACGGTTTCACCGAAGCCGCTATTGGCGATCTGGTGATGGTGGACAGTACCACGACTGGATTTGGCCGTATCGCCGCGCAGACAGCCAAGCAGGTTCTGCTGCAGCGTGTGCGCGAAGCCGAGCGGGAACATCTCTATGAAGATTTCTCCGGCCGAGAAGGCGAGCTGGTCAACGGCACCGTGCAGAGCATCAGCGGCCAACACATCACCATTGGTCTTGGACGCACCGAGGCGATTCTGCCCAAGAGCCAGCAGGTTCGCGGCGAGCGTTCCCGGCCGCACGACAAGATTCGGGTATACGTGTTGGAGGTGCGCCGCACCAGCCGCGGCCCGCAGATCTTTGTCAGCCGAAACCATCGCAACCTGTTGCGCCGGCTTCTGGAGCTGGAAGTACCAGAAATTTACAACGGCCAAGTGGAAATTAAGAGCATCGCCCGAGAAGCAGGCCAGCGTTCTAAAGTGGCGGTAATGGCACTGCAGCCGGGCGTTGATCCGGTTGGCGCCTGTGTGGGGATGCGCGGCGTTCGTATTCAGAGCATTGTTCGCGAGTTGAACGATGAGAAGATCGACGTCATCGAGTGGAACCCGGATCAAAAGACATTTATCGCCAAGGCGCTTAGCCCGGCACGGGTCTCTTTTGTCTTCCTGGACGAGCATCCTGAGAACGGCAAAACTGCTGTGGTCATCGTCCCTGATGATCAACTGTCTCTGGCAATTGGCCGGGAAGGGCAGAATGCGCGGCTGGGTGCGAAGCTGACTGGATGGCGTATCGACATCAAAAGCTTGATTGAGGCGGCGACTGATTCGCTGAACCATCTGGACCATCCAGAGGTTGATACCAGTATCGCAGAAGACACTGCTCTCATAGAGCAGGCCCAGGCGATTCTGGCCAAGAAAGCGGCAGCACGCCCGATTACATCTGAAGATTATCTTGTCTTGGAGCGCCTGGTGAATGGCGTCGAAGGGGCGATTACCGCTGCGCGAGCCAGCGCTCACGAAGCGTTGAGAAAGCAGCGGTTGGAAGCGTCCAAGATTGTACCGCCGGCCGCCTGGGAACTGCCCCTGGACGAACTGGATCTGCCGGGCCGGATACACAACTTACTCCTGGATAATGAAATTGACACAGTTGGTAGTGTTATGCTCAATCTGGAGCTGGGCGATCATCTCTTCCTCGAATTCCGAGGGTTTGGTGATGAATCGCTGGAAACGATGAAGCAGCATCTGGCCAACTATCTGGAAGCTCACCCCTTGTCAGAGATAGTTGATGAAGAGGTCGAGGCGGTTGAAGCCGCGGTTGAGATAGAAGGCGAAGCCGAGGCTGTGGCCGAGGTAGAAGCTGAAGCAGAGGCCGAGGTGGAAGCTGAAGTTGAGGCCGTAGTCGAGGCTGAAGCTGAACCAGTTGCGGAAACTGAAGCAGAGGCTGAGGTGGAAGTTGGAATTGAGGCCGAGGTAGAAGCGGAGGTTGAGGCCGAAGTCGAGACTGAGGCTGAAGCTGAAGTAGAGCCGTTGTCACCGATCGATGATCTTTCAAAACCATTGGTCGAGGTGAAGACGAAGGCGGCGCCCAAGGAGAAAGAGCCCAAGCCCGTGATCGTCATTGCCCGCCCAGTGCGCGAGGTCGAGGAGCCTGTGGATAAGGGCAAGCCGGTGAAGGGTAAACAGCTGGTCTATGATGAAGACATGGGTGAAGTTGTTATCAAGCGCAAGCGCAAGGGCGCGCGCAGCCGGCAGGATTGGGAAGACTTCGACAGTTTCGAAGAGGATGAATTCTAGAGCGGTTTCATCTGGATTTGATGTCCACATGCGATAACTTGTATTGGCAATTGGCAGAAAGTCCTCGAGTACTCTCTGCCAATTGCCGTGAGTAGGCGGCAATACTGCCGCCAATTTTGCACTCGCAAACTTCTCGCAGTTTGTCTGACGTGGCGCTTTTACATGAGCAAGAAGAAACAGCGACAGTTAAAGCATATCCCGCAGCGGACCTGCATGGTCTGCCGGCAGAAACAGGATAAGCGGTTTCTGACACGGATTGTGCGAACGGCCGACCGCGGCGTCGTGGTAGACCCGTCAGGCAAGCAAAATGGGCGGGGTGCTTATTTGTGCAACCAGCCGCAGTGCTGGGACAAGATTCAAAATAATAGCCGGTTGCTTAGCCAGGTATTAATGGTGGAGATTACTGAGACACAGTTGTCAGAAATCGCTGCATATAAGCCGGCGAGCGACTAAATAGTGTAGTCAGCAAGCATTTTGTGTCTGACATCATTAGGGAATGCGAAGTATGGGAGAGGCAAAAATGCAGATTGAAATACCAAGCTTTATCACTGTCCGGGATCTTGCCGGATTGATGGATGCGAGCCCAATCAACGTTATCAAAGAGTTGATGAGCAACGGCATCATGGCCAATATCAACCAGGAGATCGACTTCGACACCGCTGCGATCGTGGCGGAGGAAATGGGATTTGAAGCGGTCTCGTCGGAAGTGGCTGCTGAAGAAGCCGCTGAAAGCGCGATTGAACAGCTTGCCTGGCGCAAGATTTTGGCTGGGGAAAAAGAGAGTGACCTTGTCCCCCGGTCGCCCGTTATCACCATGCTTGGCCACGTTGATCATGGAAAGACTTCCCTGCTGGATGTGATCCGGCATACCAGCGTCCAGAGCGGCGAGGCCGGTGGTATCACCCAGCATATCGGCGCCTACCAAATCGAGCATGAAGGTAAGACCATCACCTTCCTTGATACCCCTGGTCATGAGGCGTTCACCGCCATGAGAGCCCGGGGAGCGCAAGCAACAGATATCGCCATTCTGGTCGTCGCCGCTGATGACGGTGTGATGCCGCAGACACGAGAAGCAATCGACCATGCCAAAGCTGCCCGCGTTCCGATCATCGTAGCGATGAATAAAATCGACTTGGAGTCCAGCAACCCGGCTAAATTGAAGCAGCAGCTCAGTGAAGTCGGCCTGGTGCCCGATGAATGGGACGGCGACACCATGGTGATCCCGGTGTCAGCAAAGGAGCAGTTGGGTATTGAGGATCTGCTGGAGGCAATTCTGCTGGTTGCCGAGGATATTGACCCCCGGGCGAATCCAACAGCCAGCCCAACCGGCACCGTCCTGGAAGCAAGGATCGAACGAGGCCGTGGCATTATGACCACCGTGTTGGTCCAGAACGGCACCTTGGAAACGGGCGATACGCTGATGGTTGGCGAATACTATGGGCGCATCAAGGCGATGTTTGATTTCCGCGGCAAAAAGATCAAAAAGGCCGGCCCTTCTACACCCGCATTTGTGGCTGGATTGAACGGTATTCCCAGAGCTGGGGATCAATTCCAGACTGCCGAAAGCGAGAAAGCTGCCCGAAAGATCATCGCCGAGGATCAAGAGACCCTGAGACTGGCGCCGAAAGAGGGCCGGGCGCCGGTGACTTTGGACGACTTCTTTGCTAGACTCCTCGAGGGTGAATCCAAGGCGCTTAACCTGGTCATTAAGGCTGATGTCCAAGGCTCTCTGGAGCCCATCGTCTCTTCTTTGGAGAAACTGGGCGATGAGGAAGTTTCGGTGGAAATCCTACATGTTTCTACCGGCAATATCAGCGAAAGCGACGTCATGCTGGCGTCAGCGTCAGACGCCATCATCTTGGGCTTTAACGTGACCGCCGACGCCATTGCTAAGGCCGCGGCCAGCAGCGAGCAGGTTGAGATCAATACCTATTCCATCATCTACAAGATGATTGAAGATGTGGAAAAAGCGCTGAAGGGCCTGCTGGACCCGGTGTACGAAGAGGTGGTCATTGGCCGCGCGGAAGTCCGCCAGGTGTTCAGAATTCGCGGCGTGGGCAACATTGCCGGCAGCTATATGCGTACCGGTGAAGGCCGCCGTAATTCCAAGGCGCGGCTAATTCGTGATGGCCGTCTGCTGCATTCCGATACAATATCGAGCCTGAAACATTTACAGGAAAATGCCCGGGAAGTTAAAGCCGGGTTTGAGTTTGGCGTTAACATCAATGGTTGGAGTGATTACAAGCCTGGTGACATCATTGAGTTCTTCGTCAGCCAGCGTGTAGATAGATAAATTCAACCATGAGTAAGATTCGCCAACAGCGTACCGCCGAACAAATAAGATTCGTTTTGAGCGACCTTTTTCTTCGCCAGTTAAGCGATCCTCGTTTGCTTGGTGTGACCATCACTGAAGTCAAAATAGACCGTGAACTGCAGCACGCTAACATCTACGTGAACGCTCTGGGAGATGAATCGCGGCAGGAAGAGGTCATGACTTCAATTGAGCACGCCAAGGGCTTTCTTCGCCGGGAATTGGCCAGCCGGGTGCGCACACGCAACGCCCCCCAGCTTCATTTCCATTGGGATCCACGATTGGCCCATGCTGAAGAGATCAATAAACTCTTGGATGGTCTAGACATCCCTGAAACCACCGAAGCGTCGACTGACAGCAGCATGGATGAAAAGGAAGAATAAGATTGGGTGTGACGGAAGACATTAAGAAGGCCATTGATTCGGCCGCTCAGATCATGGTCATCACACACGTAGATCCTGATGGAGATGCCCTGGGCTCCCTGACGGCTATGGGTGTGGCGTTGACCCAGCAAGGTAAATCGGTCACCTTATTGTGTGACGGATCTGTCCCCTCGCGTTTCAGCTATTTACCCATGGGTGACCAGGTAAAACAGGCTGCCGACAGCGATGTGGACTACGATCTGCTCATCGCCGTTGATTGTGGTGATGAGCAGCGTATGGGCCAGGTGTATGCCAGCTTGGCCCAGCCAACCCCAAAGATTATCAACATCGATCATCATATCACCAACAGCAAGTTCGGTGACATCAATCTGGTCGATGCGGTAGCGGTCTCCGCGACCGAAATCCTGTACCGGCTGTTCGGCGAGCTGGGGTATGAAATCACAGCCGATGCCGCTCTTTGCCTGCTGACCGGCCTGGTAACCGATACCTTGGGTTTCCGAACTGATGGTGTTACCGCCAATACGCTGCGGACCGCTGGCGACCTGGTCGAAGCCGGCGCGGATCTGGGCCTGGTGACTACCCAGGCGCTTAAGCTGAAGCCGATGTCTACCTTGCGGCTGTGGCAGATTGGGCTGGAAAACATGGAACTGGAAGACGGCCTCATTTGGTCCTCCATCAACAACCAGGAGCGCAAGTCGGCTGGTCACCTGAGCCCCAGTACCGCGGGTTTGGTGAATTTGATGGCTGATGTCAATCGAGCCGCCGCCAGTGTGGTGCTGTTGGAAATGGAAGACGGTACCGTTCGCGTTGGGTTCCGCTGCCGGCCGCCATACAACGTTTCTGATGTCGCCACTGCCCTGGGTGGGGGCGGGCACCCCCTGGCTGCCGGATGCACCATGGAAGGCCCCTTGGAAAAAGCGGAAATGATGGTTGTCGAGATGGCGAAAGAATCGATCCGCCAGCAAGAAGTGATTTTGAAAAATGGTCAGAACAGCTAGGAACTGAATTCCACAGCTGTTGGGTCCACCTTCTGCGTGCTTATATGACCAGCGATTTGTCCAACCTTGGCGGAAAACCGGGAATTTCAAAAGCCAGCGAAGGGGTTCTCAATATTGACAAGCCGGGGGGAATGACCTCCCATGATGTGGTAAATCGAATACGCCGGCTGTCCGGCATTCGCCGTGTTGGCCATGCAGGCACGCTTGATCCGTTAGCGACAGGCGTGCTTTTGGTTTGTATAGGGCGTGCGACCCGATTAGTCGAATACTTGGTGGGGCAGCCAAAAGTCTACGAGACAACCATTCGGATGGGGCAAAGCACCAACACCTATGATGCTGACGGCGAGGTTTTGGTGGAGCGCCCTCTTGACGATTTGACCCCGGAACGGCTCATCGAGAACCTGGCCCAGTTTCGAGGCGTCATTCAACAGATGCCGCCGATGTATTCCGCTATCAAGAAAGATGGCCAACCGCTGTATAAGTTAGCGCGCAAGGGCATAGAAGTGGAGCGGGCCGTTCGGGAAGTCACTATCTATGAGCTGGAGCTGTTGGCGTACGCGCTGCCCGATGTGCGGCTGCGAGTCACCTGTTCTTCAGGAACTTATATCCGCGCCTTGGCCCATGATTTGGGAGAATCGCTAGGATGCGGCGGCCATATCTTGACATTGCGCCGTACCGCCGTGGGCGATTATTCGGTGCGGGAGGCCGCTCCGCTTCATGAGCTGGATCCCGCGCTGCTGGCGGCTAGCCTGCAGCCCAGCGATTCCGCCGTCGCTCAGATGACCCGCCTGGATCTCTCAGAGGCAGACACGCAGAGCGTGCTGCTGGGACAGCGTGTCGCCCGATTGGAGGAGGCCCCCCGGGCGGCTCTGGTCAGAGCGTACGATCCTGCCGGTCGATTTATCGGCATTCTGGCTGAAGCCGAAGATCAGAGCTGGCAGCCGCACAAGATTTTTCACCCAATCACAGAAAAATAAGCCAACCGGCACCAGATAGACACGAAACCGTTATGACCTATGTCCATGCAAATCAGCTCTCCGATGTAAAAGAGAAGTCACCGACCTATGTGGCCATTGGTTCCTTTGACGGCGTTCATTTGGGCCATCAGCAAGTGCTGCGCAATATGGTGGCATCCGCTGCCGCCAACGGAGCCAAGTCGGCAGTCCTGACCTTCTTTCCTCATCCCAAACGGGTGCTGCAGGGGCTGCAAGGACGCTACTATCTGACAACCGTGATGGAACGGGTGCAGCAGATGGCCGATTTAGGGGTAGACCTGATCATCACCCAGCCCTTCAATGAAGCCGTGCAGCATACAAGGGCGGCCGATTTCGTGGATCAGCTCTGCCGTCATCTGAACATGAAGCAGCTGTGGGGAGGGTATTTCTCTCTTGGTTATAAGCGGGAAGGGGATGTCACCTTTCTGAGGCGATTAGGTCAGGAAAAAGGGTATACGGTACAGCTGGCCGACGCCATGGTGGCCTGGAAAGACGAGCTGGTCAGCAGCAGCCGGGTGCGCCGCAGTCTTGGATCCGGCGATATGGTAGATGTAGCCGGTTGTTTGGGAAGGCCGTATCATGTCACCGGCCCGGTGGTGATGGGCGATCAGCGGGGGCGTACCATTGGCTTTCCCACAGCAAACATTGAGGCCTGGTCGGAACAGATGCTGCCGGCAAATGGGGTGTACGCGGCCTACGCCTGGTTGGGGGAGCGGCGAATCATGGCGGCGGCTAATGTAGGCCAGCGGCCCACGGTCAACGGCAGCGGCGTCAGCGTTGAGGCGCACTTGCTGGATTTCGATGGCGATCTATACGGGCAACAGGTCCGGCTGGCGTTTGTCCAACGGCTCAGACCAGAGCATAAATTCTCGAGCCTGGATGCGCTTAAAGCGCAAATCGCCCTGGATGTGGCCGAAGCGCGGGTGATCCTCACCGCTGACGCATAACAACAATGCCCTACATTTCTGTAGAGCATGCTGGCTGTTCTGTAGATGATTTCAGGAGCGCGTCAGCGGCTATCCCTGACGTCCAGTGATGTAAGATTCGGTCAGATCTTCCTTCGGGTAGGTGAATAGATCGCCTGTCTTGTTGAACTCCACCAGTTTTCCCAACCAGAAGAATCCGGTCCAATCAGATGCCCTTGCCGCTTGCTGCATGTTGTGGGTGACGATCACAATGGTGTACGCTTCGGCAAGCTGTCGCATCAACTCTTCCACCCGAAGAGTAGCCACCGGATCAAGGGCGGAACAGGGTTCGTCCATCAAAATCACTTCCGGCTTCACGGCGATAGTACGGGCGATGCACAGGCGCTGCTGTTGGCCTGGGTTAAGCGCCAGCGCCGGCTCCTGCAGCCGGTGCTTGACCTCGTTCCATAGCGCGGCGCTTTTCAAGCTTTCCTTGACGATTTCATCCAAATCTTCTCCGGAAGATGTCGTCCCCAGGATACGCGGTCCAAAGGCGACATTGTTATAAATGCTCTGTGGGAATGGATTAGGCCTTTGGAAAACCATCCCCACTCGATGCCGTAAATCGACCACGTCGACATCGGGGGCGTAAACGTCCTGCTCGTCGAGCAGGATTTCTCCCTCCGCCCGTGTGCCGTCAATGGTGTCGTTCATTCGGTTCAAGCAGCGGAGAAAGGTGGATTTGCCGCAGCCGGAAGGGCCGATCAACGCGGTAATCTGGTTTTTCCGGATGGGCAAGTTCAGGCCCGATAATGCCTGGAAATCGCCGTAGAAGAAACTGAAATTGCGTACTTCGATCTTATTCATATCTAGGTTGTTGTGTCCAATATCGTTCAGGAACTGCTGCGCCTGGAATCAGCCAAAACGGCCGGTCACATAATCTTCCGTTCGTTGGTCTTTTGGGTTCACGAATAAATCTTTCTGCCGGCCGACTTCAATTACTTGCCCATCTAAAAGGAAGGCCGCCTTATCGGCTACGCGAGCCGCTTGCTGCACGCTGTGCGGCACCATGATAATGGTGTACTGCTGCTTCAGCTCATGCAGAGATTGTTCGACAATGGTGGTTGAAATCGGGTCGAGGCCCGAAGTTGGGTTATCCAGCAAGATGACTTCAGGTTCCAACGCCAGGCTGCGAGCCAGGCAGAGCCGCTGTTTCTGTCCGCCGGAAAGCGCGAAGGCCGAGGTATGCAGCCGGTCCTTCACTTCATCCCACAAGGCGGCCTGCTGCAGCGAGCGGGCCACCCGTTCGTCCAGCGTCGCTTTATCCCGCATCCCGGCCATTTTTAACCCGTAGGTCAGGTTGTCATAGATAGTGCCGGGCAGCGGTGTGGGTATGGCAAAGACCATGCTGATCCGCCGGCGCAGATTGATCACGTCGACTTTGCGAGAGAAGATCCCCGATCCATTGAAGAGGATCTTACCCTGTCGCTGTCCTCCTTCGCTGAGGTCTGAGAGGCGATTCATCAGGCGCAGCAACGTCGATTTGCCGCTGCGGGAGGGGCCAAAGAGGATGAACAGCTCATTCTCCATGATGTCCAGGTTGATGTTACGCAGCGCTTCTGTCTCATCTCCGTAGGTAAAGAACAGATTTTGGATGGATAATTTTGGTTTAGGATTGCTCATAAATCATTCTGTGAGAGCGGCAGCCGGGAAACGGCCCAGTGCCAGTCACAACCTTACCATTCTCGACGCCGCCGCATCGAGGAACGGATGAAAGTCGCAATTAAGGTCAGCGATAGCACGATCAGCAGTAGTACCAAGGCTGTGGCGTACTGAATTTCCATCGGCATCCCTGGTATCTGTGTCGAAATCACATACAGGTGATAGGGCAGGGCCATTGTCTGATCAAAGATCGACTGGGGTAATTCCGGAAGGTAAAAAGCGGCGACGGTGAACAGAATCGGGGCCGTTTCGCCAGCGGCACGGCCAAGCCCCAGGATGACCCCAGTGATGATGCCTGGCAGCGCATGTGGCAAGACTTGATGACGAATGGTCTGCCAGCGGGTAGCGCCCAGGCTCAGACTTACCACCCGAAATTCTTGCGGCACCGAGAGGATCGCCTCTTCAGCTGTACTGATGACCACCGGCAGGGTCATCAGCCCGAGGGTCAGCGAGCCAGCCAGGATCGACGTGCCGAAGTTCAGGAAGAGGACAAAGGCG
This sequence comes from Chloroflexota bacterium, assembly GCA_024640485.1. Taxonomy (GTDB): domain Bacteria; phylum Chloroflexota; class Anaerolineae; order Promineifilales; family Promineifilaceae; genus JAHEEY01. The sequence continues at coordinate 10,797 of JAHEEY010000018.1, forward strand.
CCCAGGCCAAAGAGCCCGTAGACGATGGACGGGATACCGGCCAGGTTGACGATAGCCAGGCGAATCAGCCGGGTCAGCCGGTTGTCGCTGGCGTATTCAGACAGGTAAATGGCGGCGCCGATGGCCAGCGGGATAGCAGCGATGGCGGTCCCTAAGGTCAGGAAGATGGTCCCTAAAATCGCTGGCAGAATGCCACCTTCGGTCATCCCAGATCGGGGGGGCTGACTCAAGAATGTCCAGCTGATGCCGCCGATGCCGTTGGCGATCATAAAGATCAGCACTAATAAGATGGGTACGACAACCAGAAAGGACACGGTGGTGATAATGCCCACCGCAAGTTTCTGAGTTTGCTGGCGTTTCATAGACGGCCTCCCGGGCGACGTTTACCTCGGCCGCCGACCAATCGTGTGGCCAGGAGGTTGATACCAGAGGTGACCACAAACAGGACAATGCCAATGCCGAAGAGGACATTATAATGCAGGCTGCCTTGGGCAACTTCGCCCATTTCGGCGGCGATAGTGGCAGTCATGGTCCGGATCGGCTGGAAGAGCGCCCCAAAGCCGAATTCAGGGATATTGGCTGCGTTCCCGGTCACCAGCATCACCGCCATGGTTTCGCCAATGGCCCGGCCGATGCCCAGCATGATTGCCATGACGATGCCGGAGCGGGCCGCCGGTAGTACGACTCGCCAGATGGTCTGCCATTGGGTGGCGCCCAAAGCCAGCGATCCGTCACGGTACTCTTTAGGGACCGCATATAAAGCATCTTCAGTAATGCTGATGATGGTCGGCAGAGACATGTACGCTAAGATGAAGGAGCCGGTGAAGGCGGTCAGCCCGCTGGGAGCGCCAAGGTTCTGGATGATGGGCGCTAAGGCAACCCAGCCCAAGAACCCTAAGACAATAGAAGGGATGCCCGCCAGCACTTCGATAAAAGGCTTGAGGATCTCTCGCTGCCAGAGTGGGGCAATCTCTCCCAGGTAAATGGCCGTGGTCAACCCCAACGGGACGGCGATTACCACGGCGCCAATAGTCACCCAAAAAGAACCGACCATCAGCGGCCAAAGCCCAAACAAGCCTTCAATAGGGTACCAGCGGCTGCCAAACAGCTGTCTAAGAGGGATATCCAAAAACGCGGCTGAACCTTCGCGAAGTAAGAAGAAGAAGATGAGGGTGACGACAACGATGACCGAAATACCCGATAATCGAATTAGATTTTCGATAATCAGCTCAGAGGCAGATTGATCTTTCAGGTTTTCCCAGAGAGATCGTGCCGTCATTTTCGACGGCCCGCTGGCTTCTCGAGTTTTCATTGACGTGCCTTCCGTGCTGGTATGGGGGCGATTGTGTTCATTCATTACTCGTTTGATTCAAGGGGGACAAAGCCTAGCCGGGAGACGATCTCTTGTCCGGCTGCGCTCTTAATCCAATCTAGATAGGCGGCAACATCACCGGTAGGCTCTCCGGCGGTGTACATAAACAGGTTTCGGGCTAAGGGGTAACGGCCATCGAGGGCGGTCTCCACAGATGGTTGGACATAGGGCATGCCGTCTTCCCGTGAGATAGGGATGATTTTTTCGTGTTCGGGATCGACGTATCCCAACCCATCGTAGCCAATGGCGTTGGGATTGCGGCGCAGCTCGCTGGTGATACCGACGGAGGAGGGCATCAGCAGTGTTTGGGGCGCGAAAATATCTTTGTTTTCGCTATCTCCCAATCGAACCGCTTCCTCCAGGAAATAGACGTGGGTACCCGAGTTGGTTTCCCGAGAAAGCAGCACCACAGGGGCGTCGCTGCCGCCCACGTCCTTCCAATTGGTGATGCGGCCGGTGTAGAGGTCGGCAAGCTGCTGTAGAGTTAAGCCTTCCACTGGGTTGTCAGGATGGACGATGACCGCCAGCGCGTCAATGGCGACAACGATCTCGAATGGTTCGATCCCGTTTTCCTGGGCGGCGGTTATTTCCTTCTCTTTCATCGCTCTGGAAGCGTTGGCGATGTCCACTGTGCCGTTGATCAAGGCGGCAATGCCGGTGCCGGAGCCGCCGCCGGTTACGGCAATGGAGACATCCGGCTCTATCTGCCGGTATGTCTCGGCCCATGCCAGGGCGATGTTGACCAGTGTGTCAGATCCTTTGTTCTGAATGGCCCGTTTTTCACCACTCCCGGAAGCGCTGTCCGATCCGCTGTCCGCTGTATTGGTTCTGGCACATCCCATCAAAGAGAGGGATAGGAGCAGGATGAACGATAGGACAGCACCAACAAGACGCTTGTTAGTGGAAGGGTTCTGTCTTGAAGCGGGATACCGCCTCTCCGTAAGTTCTAAGTTACCGTTATTCATCAAATTTGTAATCTGTCTCAGGCAAGAGTGGAAAAGTCTCTTGCGAATCTTGGAAGATGATTGCTGCGCAATTAGCGGCGCCAGCGGCTGTAGAAATGCATATTTGCTTTGAAAATGTATTGTTGGTCACCAAATAGGGCAGCTGCTGACAACTCTTGGGCAATTTTACCGAACTTGTGAAGAATTCAACAGACTGGACGTGTTAACAACTTGTTAACGATTGCCAGTCGCCGGCAAAGGCAAAAAGGCGCTGTTGTTGAAATGCCTCAATGAGTTCGGCGTGAAACGGTGGTTCGCCAACCCGCGGGCCATCTGCCCCGCTGTGCTGCCGCTGTCATGAATAGGCGCGCAGGGGCTTAGTGCGGCGCGTGGGGGGCTTGCCAGGATGGTGATTTATGGACGTGGACAACCTGCCAGCCATCGTCACCCTTGATAATAACCCGGCTTTCATTGTGGCTCCTGTGGACGATCTGCCCGTCTCGGGCAATGGACAGCATGAAAGTGTAGGTGACCACAGCGGTGCTGCCGTACAGCTGCAGGCGAGGTTCCAGCAGATCGTAGCGGAAATCGGCGTCGGTGCCCGCCCAACTGTGATCGATCATGAAAAAATGGAAATCCAGCCCATCCTGCCGATGCGGCGTTACGAACCATTCATACAGGGATAGATCCGCGCTGGCGGAGGCCCGGTACCCTTCGACGTCTCGGGTGAAGATGCTCTGCAGATGCTTGTGTAGGAATCCCCAGACTTCCTGTTCTACGTCACTCATGATTGGCGTCCTCCGTAAAAAGAAAAGAAGTTGCGGCTGTCGGGGCTATGATTGGTCCAGGTGCTGCAAGGCCATCTGCACGCGCTCGTCAATGCTGGTGACTTCCCGGGGTAGGTGCTGCAAAGCGGATTGGGCCTCAACAATGCTGAACCCCAAGGTGGTCAGGACATCGATGACATCGGCGTCGACATCGCTCACCAAGGGGATACCGTGGGCGGCAGCGGTGAAATCTAGCTTATCCCTCAATTGGAACATGATGCGTTCGGCGGTTTTCTTGCCGATACCGGGCACTCGCTGCAGGACGGCGCTCTCTTCACGCATAATGGCGCTTTTCAGCAGCTCTGGGCTGAGGGTAGAGAGAATCGCCAGCGCGACCTTCGGGCCGACGCCATTGACGCCGAGCAAAATATTGAAGAGCTGTAGGTCATCTTCGGACTCAAATCCGTAGAGGGATAGCTCGGTTTCCCGCACCACTAGATGGGTGTGCAGGGCGACGGCGCGGCCGATGCCAACGGTGTTTTCCAACACAGTCTTGGGGACGGTCACTCGCAGCCCGACACCGCCAACCGTGATGATAAGACTGTTCTCTTCTATCTTTTGAATCTTTCCACTTAAGCTTGCGATCATAGGTGTTTGCCGAAGGAAACTGGTTTGGCGCTGCTGACTCAACGGCGGGACGACGCTGCCCGAGAGCGCCAAAAGGCTAAAGCAGCGACTCGTACCGCTTGTACTGGTAATGGGTGATGGCTACAGCCAGGCCATCGGCCGCATCATCCGGGCGCGGCGTTTCTTCAAGGTCCAGCAGATTACGTACCATCAACTGTACCTGAGCTTTGTTCGCTTTGCCATATCCCGTGACCGCGTCCTTGATTCGGGGCGGCGAGTATTCGCTGATGGGCAGATTGGCATTTGCCAGGGCAAGCATCAAAACACCGCGGGCCTGCCCCACGGTGATGGCGGTGGTGATATTGCGGCCGAAGAAAAGCTCTTCAATGGCGGCTGCGTCTGGCTGGTATTTCTCAAGCAGATGGTTGAGTTCTTGGTAGATGGTTTGCAGCCGCTTCGGGGCGCTTTCTTTGGGGGAGGTAGTGATCACACCGTAGGTGACGGCCGAAAGGTCGCCATCAATCACGTCGATAATGCCGTATCCGGTTGTTGCAGTGCCTGGATCGAGCCCCAGAATACGCATTGAAGACAGGGGAAAAGCAGAAGGCGTTTCGGCGGGAAACCCCTTCTGCTTCTATATACTAGCTTTCCATGGCGGCGATGGCTTCGTCTGATATCTCTAAGGAAGAGTAGACATTCTGAACATCTTCCAATTCCTCGAGCTTCTCAATCAAGTTCATCACTTGAATCGTCTGGCTTTGCTCAAGTGCCAAGGGATTATTGGGATCGTAAACGACAACGGCCTCATCCATGTCGATGCCCGCATCATCCAGCGCCTTCTGGACATTTTGAAAATCAGCCAGATCGGTGAGAATCTCGGTGATTTCGCCAAATTGAATGTCATCGGCGCCGGCATCAGCTACGACCAAAAACAGTTCATCCTCGTCGACCTCATCGGTGATGCCGACGTACCCTTTGCGGGTAAACTGCCAGGAAACGGAGCCAGCTTCGGCCATGCTGCCGCCATATTTGTTAAGGGTATGGCGCACCTCCGCCACAGACCGGTTTTTATTATCAGTTACGACTTCGATGAGTATGGCTACACCGTGCTGGCCATACGCTTCATACATGACTTCCTGTAATTCACTACCTTCCAGCTCGCCGGTGCCACGCTTGACTGCCCGTTCGATGTTATCTTTGGGCATGTTGGCGCCTTTGGCTTTGTCGACAGCCAGACGCAGGCGGGTATTTGAGAGCGGATCGCCGCCGCTCTCTCGAGCCGCGATAGTGATTTCTTTGGCCAGGCGAGTAAACAGCTTCCCGCGCTTGGCATCCGTTGCAGCCTTTTTGTGCTTAATGGTGGACCATTTTGAATGTCCAGACATATCATATCTCCCGTTCGTTTTGGATTTGGAATCCGATATCCTTCCGAAGGCCCATATTATATCACAAAGCAATGAGAGCAGGATGTGTCTCGGTGAGCGCAGCGCTAGAAAGGGTCCGCTAAGACTCGTCTGTTTTCGGCCCAGGAGCTTGCCCTGGGAACATCGAGGCCATGAGTTCTGGGGCATACTGTTGAGCCATTTGGCTGTCGATGCTCTGGCTGCGGCAGATATCACCGTATAGCTTGCCGCTTTCCCGCACTCTTCTCTCTTGCGTATCCGGATCCATTTCAATCAGGCCGAAGCGCAAGGTCCAACCTTGATGCCACTCGAAGTTGTCCACCAGGCTCCAATGGTAATATCCCATGACCGGGAAACAGAAGCTGATGGCGCGCCAGATCTCCCGCAGGTGGCTCAGCAGGAAAGCGGAGCGCAGCCTGTCGGCAGCGTCCGGCAACCCGTTTTCAGTGATGAAAATGGGCCGTTTATATCGCAGGACCCGTTTGATCAGTTGAAACAGCCCAGCCGGATACACCTCGCCGTAAGCGCCGTCACTGACCACGGCGTTTGGGCCCCATTCTTTGTCGTAAATACCTCTGCGCGGCGGAAACTTTACATAATAGCGAGAGTAATAGTTGATGCCGACGAAGTCGAAAGAGCCGGCCAATCCTTTGATTCGGCCCCGGCCTGCCGGCCAGCGCATCCGCCCATCTTCCATACTGTCCATCCAGCTGTCATTGAAGAGCCATGAAATCCGGTTGGCCCACCACTGGTCGATCCGGCTGCCGCCGGGCCGCGGCTCAAAGATGGCCATGTTCTTGGCGACGCCGACCATGGCGTCTGGGAACTTATCTTTAATCGTGTGATAGGCCACCGCATGGCAGCGCAGCAGGTTTTGGAAGGCGGCTGCCGCGCCGGGCCAGCCGGTCCGATGCGGGGCAGGGAACTGTTTCTCAAGATAACGGGAGAAGAGGTAGACCAAGGGCTCGTTGATTGTGACCCACTTGGGAATCAGATCGCCCAAGGTTTCTACCACCTTAGCGGTGTAGCGTTGGAAATAGTCGACCACGATACTGGTGTTGAAATCGCCCTTTTCCACCAGCCAGACTGGATTGCTGAAATGGTGCAATGTGACCATAGGTTCGATGCCCCGGTCATGCATGGCTGTGAGAATCTCGCGATAACGATCGATGGCGCTTTGGTCGAAAACGGCAGGCTCTGGCTCAATCCGGCTCCATTCCAGCGACATGCGGTGGGCGTTGGTGCCCATCGCTGCCGCCAGGTCCAGATCGGCCTCGGCATTTTGCCACCAATCGCAGGCAGCCCCCGATTTGTGATTATTTAGGATATGGCCGGGTTCCTGTTCCCATGCCCACCAATCACTATTCTTATTATTGCCTTCCACCTGATGCGAGGCGGTTGCGGTGCCCCAGCGGAAGTCGGGTGGGAAAACCATTTTTGCTTCAGCCATACTCATCTCCCTCGAGTCAATTGTTATCTAGCATGATAACCAGATGCGTGATATCGCCGAGATGGTGGACGCCTCTGGCCGGGACCGAACCTGGGACGAGCTCACCGCCAGGCGCAGGTTGGAGGTATTTGCCTATTATGGCATGTGCAACTGCTGGCAACAAGTATCCCGTACTCCAGTCCACCAGCGGGCCGCCTTTGATGAAACGATCTCGAATTGCTATACTTGTAAACGGTGATTGCCTGCATGGATGCGCCTGGCGGCGGGATCCATGCAGCGGAAACAGCTTGGTTGAGGATTGCATGACATCTTAGTTGGCCAAGCGTTTGACTGGTAAAACACCAACGGTGCGACTTGCCTGTGTTTGGCGGAGGTCTTCGTGAGAGATTTGGTCCCTGAAAGCGGCTACTACTACCCAAATAAGATGGGCCGTATTCTCCTGATGTCCCTGGAAGAGGTGATGGGGCGGAACGGCCTCAACGCACTGCTGAATCTGGTCAATATACGCCATCTCATTCATGAGCTTCCGCCGGATAATCTGGAAAAAGGGTTCGACTTCTCTTACATCTCAAATTTGAATCAAGGATTGGAAGAGATTTATGGTCCTCGCGGGAGCCGCGGTTTGGCGCTGCGGGGCGGGCGAGCGATTTTCTCCCGCGGATTGAAGCAGTTCGGCCCTTTGGCTGGGGTTGGCGATCTGGCCTTCAAGGTGTTGACGCTGCCGGCCAAATTGAAGATTGGCGTGCCGGCAGTGGCCCGCATTTTTACCCAGTTCAGCGATCAGACCAGCCGGGTAGAGGACGACGGCGATCACTTTCTCTACTACATCGATCGCTGCTCAATGTGCTGGCAGCGAGAGAGCGACCATCCGGTCTGCTACATTGCTGTCGGTATTTTGCAGGAAGCGCTGCGCTGGGTAAGCGGCGGCCTAGACTTCCGTATTGAAGAGTTGGAATGCGTCGCCATGGGCGCAGACGCGTGCCTTTTTAAAATCGATAAAGATCCCATCAAATAGCTGACATCGAACACCGCCCTTAATGATGAACACCAACCGCTGCCCGACTGTCTTGATAGTGAATTTCTGGCACCATTGCCTGCCGCGGTCAGCCATAATGTTCGTAGGCCAGATGGCCTAGCTGAGAATACAAAGCAGAAGAATCTACAGTTGTCAGGGTGATACAGCCCTGACTTTCTATTTTCCACTACTTATGCAGCGATTAAGCAAATACAAGGTCGATCTAGTTATCGTGGTAGGGTTTTTGATCCTGCCATTTCTGCTGTTTGGGGACGTGTCTCTAGGCAGCCGGACGATGCTGCCGGTAGATAATCTCTTCCAGTGGGCGCCGTGGGCTGACGCGGCTGCCGAAATGGGCGTCCAACTTCCTCAAAACAGCCTGATCACCGATCTGATAGTGGAGAACTACGCCTGGAAGCGGTTCATCCAAAACAGCATCCAGAATCGGGAAATCCCATTGTGGAACCCATATCTGTTTGCCGGGGTCCCTTTCCTGGCCACAGGGCAGCAGGCGGCCTATTATCCCTTCAGCGCCCTCTTCCTGTTCCTCCCTCTGGCAAAAGCATACGGGTGGTACACCATCAGTCAGCTGTGGCTGGCTGGGGTAGCTATGTACCTCTTCGGGCGAATCCTGAAAATGCGTCGAGGCAGCGCCTTGTTGGCCGGGCTGGTCTATCAGGGAAGCGGCTTCATCCTGGTGAGTGCGGCAGTGTTCCCCATGGTGTTGGGCGCGGCTGTCTGGCTGCCGCTGCTTCTGGCTGCCATTGAACGGGTTATTCATTATTCGGCTGAAGCCGGCGTCCTGAGAATTGGCAGGACGCTGCTGTGGATCGCCATCGGCTCCGCCTCCCTCTGCGTCCAGATTCTGGCCGGGCACATCGAAATCACTTACTACAGCCTGCTGATCATGGCGGTCTATGCCGGTTGGCGGTTGGCTGGCCTGTTCCTGCGGAGGCGATCGCTGGGGACCCTGGTGAAGCCCGGCGCCTGGCTGCTGTCTATGGTTGTGCTGGGGCTGCTGCTAGGGTCGGTGCAGCTGGTTCCTTTCTACGAGATCGGCAAGGTCAATTTCCGTGAAGGAGCCGCTTCCTTTGAAGAAGTGCAGGGGTGGGGGTTTCCCAAACGGCGTCTCCTAACGCTGGCTATGCCCAATTTCTTCGGCAGCCCAGCCCATCACAGCTATCAGGATGTGTTGAGCGGCGAAGAGGTGCCATTCGGCAGCAATTATTACGGACAGCTGAATCCCCGAGGCAACTACACCAGTGATTGGGGGATCAAGAACTACGTTGAGGGCGGCATCTATTTGGGCATCTTGCCCCTGCTTTTGGCTGCTCTGGGTCTATATGCGCTGCGCCAGCGTACCGGCAGATCTCTGCGGCGGACCCACACCGGCTTCTTCGCTCTCTTGAGCTTTTTCTCGCTGGGGTTCATTTTCGGCACGCCGCTGTATGCGCTGCTTTATTATGGGCTGCCTTTCATCAATCAGCTTCATACGCCCTTCCGCTGGATATTCCCGCTCTCGCTTTGCGCGGCCGCCCTGGCCGGTTTTGGCGCTGACTATCTGGCTGAGACACGCGGTCTGGGCCAGGCAGAGCCGCAGTTGAATGCGGGCTTGGCGCAATCCGGCATGTGGGCCAGCGACCGGAGTACACCCCGATGGCTGCGGCCGCTGTACCTCTGGGGGAAGCCCTCACTAATTACCGCGTTGGCCGCCGCTGTCTTCTATGCCGGCCTGCTCATACTCCTGGGACTGCTGGTATCAAGAGCGCTCTACCCCCACATCGAGCCGTTAATTGAACGCCTCTTCTTGGGTATGGCCCAGGCAGCTGATGCGTTCCCTTCGGCGCGCGCTTTTTACAGTTATGAATTCCGGCAGGCGCTCTTTTTAGGCCTGATGCTGGTGGCCGCGGGTACGGTGCTGCGGGTCAGCCGCTGCCCGATTTGGCTGGCCAGGCGGCCGATCTGGCTTTATATGGCCGCGGCAGCCATTATTCTGGATCTGGTTGTGGCCAACTACGGTTTTCACGCCGCCGCTGACCCGGTGCTGCTGGATTACAAGCCGGAAATGGTCAAATGGCTGGAACAGCAGCCAGGCCAATGGCGACTGACCAGCTTCAATCCTCGCGGCGATAAGCCGTTTAACGCCAATTCGGGCTGGCTGTTCGATTTCCAGGATGTGCGCGGGTACGACTCCATCATCCCAAAGCAGTACACCGACTATATGGCGGCGATTGAACCTCAATATGAACTGGCGTTCAATCGAATACAGCCTGTGGCCAATTGGGAATCCCTCAATTCACCGCTGCTGGATGTGCTGAACGTGAAGTACATCATCACCGCGGAAAGCCTGGAACTGCCCAAATTGGCAGAGGTATGGGCCGGCGAGGGAGTGCGCATTTACGAAAACCTGGCGGTAGCCCCCAGGGCTTACGCCTTGCCGCAGAGCAGCACCGTCATCGTCGATGATGCCATCTCGGCCCTTTCCCAGTGGGACCCGCGGCAGTACGTGCTGCTGGAAAAAGGATCGCTTTCCCCCGGCCATTCGCTTCTCTCCGAAACCAGGCTGCAGCCGCAGCCCAACAGCTATAGACCGGCCTCTATCGACGAATACCGAAATCTTCAGGTAGTGGCCTCGGTGGAAGTCTCGGAGCCCTCCTGGCTGCTGCTCAATGACAGCTACTTCCCCGGTTGGAAAGCGTTTGTCCGCCCATTTGGAGCCGGTGAAGACCGCGAACAAGAGATCGAGATAGTGTTGGTTAACGGGAATTTCCGCGGCGTCCTGCTGGATCC
>JAHEEY010000316.1 GCA_024640485.1 Chloroflexota bacterium
GGCTGCTGGAAGATCATGGAGATGCGGTTGCCCCGGATCTTGACCATCTCTGAATCAGGCAGTTCGACCAAATCCTGGTTATCGAAGTGAATCGAGCCTTCGACGATCTTTCCCGGCTGGCTGATGAGCTTCATGATGGACAGGGAGGTGACGCTTTTGCCGCAGCCAGATTCACCGACGATGCCCAGGACTTCGCCCCGTTTCACGTCAATATCAATGCCATCGACAGCCCGGACAATGCCGGATTCGGTGAAGAACTGTGTCTTTAGCCCTTTGACTTCGAGAATATTGTTATTATTATTTTCCACTTGCATCTGCCTCTGTCGTGAGTTCTTATAATTTCAAGCGTGGATCAAGGGCATCGCGAAGGCCATCCCCCACATAATTGAAAGCCAGTGATGTGATAAAAATCGCTATCCCAGGATAGAGCGCTTTCCAGGGGGCGGTGAACATATCTTTCTGAACATCCTGGAGCATGTTGCCCCAGGTGGCTACCGGCTGCTGAATGCCGAATCCCAGGAAACTGAGGGCTGATTCCAGTAGAATCACGCCGCCTAAGGCCAGGGTAGCGCTGACGATGATCGGGGGCACGGTATTGGGCATGATATGGCGCAGGATGATGCTCAAATCAGACATCCCCATTGCCTTAGAAGCTTCAGTGAACTCCTGATTGCGCAGGCTGAGGGCCATCCCGCGGGAAAGACGGCAGGCGCCGGTCCAGCCAAACAGGCTCAGAATGACAATGATCACCACCGCCTGGCTCCATTCCGGAGGCAGGAAGGAGATACGCAGATTGCGTAGAATAGAGGAAAGGGTCAGCAGCAGCGGCAGCGTAGGCAGGATGATCACGAACTCTACCGTCCGCTGGATGATGCTGTCGACTCGCCCCCCATAATAGCCGGAAACGGAGCCGATGAAGATGCCGATGCTCTGGCTGATAATGACTACCGTGAATGAGATGGCCAGGGAGAGCCGGCCGGCTACCAGCAGGCGGAAAAAGACGTCCCGGCCCAGTTCATCGGTACCCAGCCAATGCTCCGATGAGGGGGATGCATTGCGCGAGGCCAAATCCTGGGTGTCGCGAGTGAAAGGTAAATATTCGCCCTTAGAGACGTTGTAATAGCTGCGTTGGGTCAGGATGATGGGGCCAGCAACCATGATCAAGATCATGAGGCCCATCATAATCAGGCTGGCCGTGGCTAACCGGTGGCGGCGCAGACGCTTCCAATAGGTGACGATCATCTTCTCCGGCTTGCCGGTCAGCAAGGCTTCTGCCTGTAGGGCGGTGACATCGATTTCAGTGACGGTCATTACATTCTCCTAACTGCTTTCGTGATGGGATCCTTGATTTAAATGTCTTCATCACGTGTCACCTATTCGAATCGAATCCGAGGATCGATAATCGTATAAAGAATGTCGCCGATGAGGGTCGCAATGACCACCAGTACGGCATTGACGAACAAGAATGCCATCACGATAGGCCAATCATCCCTGCCCAAGGCGTCGATGAATAACCGCCCCATTCCTGGGTAGTTAAATATCGTCTCAGTGATAATGGCGCCGCCGAAGATGCCCGGGATTTCAAACACCACGATGGTGATAATCGGGATCATGGCGTTGCGGGCGGCATGCTTCATGATTACGGTGCGTTCCAGCAGCCCTTTGGCTCTGGCAGTGCGCACATAATCCTGGCGCAGGACTTCCAGCATGGAAGAGCGCATGTAGCGGCTCCAACCAGCTAGAGAGAAGAGGCTGAGCATCATGGTGGGCAGCAGCAGGTGGAGAATCCGATCCATCAGGGAGCCTGGCTGGATGCTGAGGATGTCTTGAATGCTGCCGGCAGTGACCCGGGTGGTGAAAACATCACCGGTGGGGAAGTAGGGCAAGCCCCACTCTTTGAACTTCACCCCAAATAAAATGATCAGCAGCAGCCCAAACCAGAAGACCGGCATGGCGATGCCGAAAAAGCTGAAGGTGGTCACGGCGTAATCCAGCCGCGAATATTGGCGCACTGCCGAGATCATGCCGATGGGGATGGCGATCAACAGCGAGAGGATAGATACCGTGCCCATCAAGATGATTGTGTTTTCCACCCGGCTGCCTAAAATGCCTGAGACTTGCTGTCCCCGGGCCAGCGACCACGATTGGCCCCAATCCCAGCGCAAAATGCCGGTGCGGCAGGGACTGTTCCGGTCAGGATTTGCTCCCTCATTACTGCCGCCAGCCTGCTTGCAGGTGGGCGATTGGTAATCGACCCAGGTGCCGGTATCCCACATTTTGTCTGCCGGGCCAGGGTTGCCCAGCAGATCACCCGCTTCGTTGAGCCAATCTTCCCCTGTGAGCCAGGTGAGGTAAGCCAGGTAAAACGGCTTGTTGAGCCCCAGCATCGCTTCGACGCGGGCGATATCCTCTTCGCTCAGCCGCTGTTTGGCGTCAGCCACCAGGTTGAGGCCAGAGAGCGGCCCGCCGGGGACTGCGTTGAGCAGCCCGTAAATGGCGATGGTTGCCAGCAGTACCACCAAAATCATCTGCAGACTTCGGCGTATTAGATAATTGGTCACTCGTTTGCCTCCGTTAAACAGCCAAAGCACGCTTCGCCTGCTGACACCATCCAAATCCAACAAGCGCTTCTTCCACAGAATGTGCAGTTCTACTAGCTGGTAAAGCCATGTTCGATGGGCCGACCGATTGTACCAGAGCGAAAGGGGCTCTGCCAAAACCACATTTCTTGAAAAAGTAGGGGTAAATCGTCAACGTGGTTACTGTTGTTAAGAGAAAGTAGCGGCAGTGCAACTGCACTGCCGCTACTTGTTAACTCAGAAAACTGTGATTACTCGCAGTTTCCTAGGCCGATTTCGGCGATGTTATACAGTTCCGAATTTTGCGTCGGATCAACACCGAAGTTGCACACCTCTGGACGGGCGGCGGCGACTTTCAAGCGCAGGAACAGCGGAATGACAGGTACTTCTTGGGCGAAGATGCGCTGTGCTTCCGTGTGCCCTTCTAGGTAGTCAGCTGTGCCGGGGAGGCCGCTGAGGGCGCGGTTACAGGCTGCGTCGAAGTCCGCGTTGGCCCAGCCCGTGTCATTGGCATTACCCCAGCCGCCGAATCCTTCTTCTTCAGGACCGGTGACAGCGGAGCCAATGTACAGATCGCAGGAAGGCTCAACGCCCGTTAACCAGGCGAATTCACCCAGGTCGAAGCGGCGACCGAAGAGGACACCATCAGGACCATCAGCGAACCATTCGCTGGATGGCTGGTAGTACAGCTCGACATCGATGCCGCAGTCGATCATGTTTTCTTTGAAGATCTGGGTCAGCTGCTGGCGCATTTCGTTGCCAGTGGTGGTGCCCAAAGTGACATGGAAGGGCTCGCCGGTGGCGGGATCTTCACGGAAGCCGTCGCCATCGGAATCAACGTAGCCGGCCTCGTCCAGCAAAGCGTTGCCAGCGTCTACATCATAGGGCCATTCGGTCAATCCTTCAGGATAGAGCGGGTGGACACTGGGGATGTAGGTGTGGATCACTTCGGAGCGGCCGTAGAGGATATTGTCAACCATCGATTGACGATCGGTACACATGGTCATCGCCTGACGGACGCTGGCTTGTTCGAACCAGTCGGGGCGGCCAACGCCGTCGCCGTAGTCGCCATAGGAGTTGACACCGAAGTCGATGTGCTCATAGACGGTACCGGTCTGGAAGTAAGGAACCAACAGGCCGTTGTTTTCAGCTTCGATCAGGAACGGGGATTGGCCCACGTCCATACCATCCTGGGTGCCGATGTCACACTGCCCGGAGAGCAGTTGGGCGACCATCTGATTGGTGTCAGGAATGAACTTGTAGGTCAGGCTGTCCAAACGGGGAAGGCCCTCGTCGGCACGATAGTAATATGGGTTGGGGGACAGGCGAATGCTGTCGCCAGCGACCCATTCGTCGATAACGAAAGGACCGTCGCCAATGGGCAGACGGCTGGACTCTTCCGCTTCCAACAGCTCAGCTGCGGAGAAAGAGGACCACGCGTGCCGTGGTTGGGGCTCCCAGATATTTACGAAATAGGTGGAGTCCATGAATCCGGGAATACCAGTCCAACGGAGGCTCAGGTCGCCGGTCGCTTCGTAGCTGGCGGTGCGCTCAACGGTGTATTTGCTGGTCGTGGAGTCGGGGTCGCTGACCAGTTCAAAGCGGTAAACGGAGTCGTCGGCGCTGACTGGGGTGCCATCGGACCAGACGCGGGGCTTCATGGTGAAATCAACTACCAGTTGGTCCATCATCACCGGGGTACCGTCGAAGACGACAGTCTCGCCGGCGCTGTTGGTGACTTCTACACCATCTTCTAGGGTAGCTGGCTCGCCAGCGCTGTCCAAAACGGTATCGCCAGCAGCAACTTCAACGCTGTTGATCACAGCATCGCCGTCGGCCAAGCTAGGTACTTTCTCTATACCTACGGCCTGGTAGCCAAAGGAAAGGGTGGTCAAGCTGTCTTCACGGATAGCATGGTACACTGCAGACTGAGCCAACATGCTGCCGCCGTCGACGTACAGGGTAGCCGGTTCTTGGGCCATACAGACGATCAGGTCTTTGGGAGCTTCTGGCATCACCTCTGCTTCCGCTTCCACTTCCACGATCTCGGTGACAGTTTCAGTGACAACACGGGTGACTTCAACAGTTTGGCCTTCTTCGACCACTGTTTCAGTGACAACACGGGTGACTTCAACGGTGACAGTTTCTGTCTGGGGTTGGCAAGCTGCCAGGGCGAGGACGCCGAGCAAAACGAAAACGGCGATTAATGCCCACTTTCTATTTTTCAACATTTGCATTCTTCCTCCTCAGGAGTAATCAAGGGATAAACATTATGGTCATGAAATGATCACTACGGGGTACAGGGTTGTCCCGTATGCTTAACATTTGTCAGATCAGATGCCTCACCTCCTCAATGCAATGTTGTTAACGTAAGTCTTTGTCCGGCTGAGGACAAGGTACGCTGTCGCCCCTAGTTTCAGAGGTGTTCAACAGCGCTTTAGCGATCGGCGCAACGCAAACAAGCAGCACGCCACATAACGCAAGTTACTAATAAATTTGATCAAGCTTGATCAGCTTGTTGGATTGAGTTTTCGGGGAGATCAGATCGAAAGTAACATTGTCGACTAACCGCTTCAAGCGCCGAGTGTGGAATCATGGTGAAAGTTTCCACCCTTCGCGCTCAACGCAATGACTCTTGCGCTCACTGATCAAACCGCCGCTCAATCCACTGCAGGCCGCCTAATTCATGGGAATTAGATGCCAAACGTCTTGGCAAATGATACAAAGACGGCTAATTATAAAGTTTAGCAGGCGAATGTCAAATTGGGGATGAAAGAGGGACAATTCAGGGGAGGAATTGAGCCGGTTTGGGGCGGAGAAAGCATACCTGTTATCTTCGGACCTTGGGGCAAACCTGGGGGTTCGCCAAGTGGTGAAAAGCTGCTTTGTACTCGACTGAAAGATGGATTCAAATAGGTGAGCAAGGCCATCTTGGTCTTGCCGGATCCAAGGGGACCTGAGGGATGCGGCCTGAAAGTCGCTTGAAAGAGATCTGAGATTAGCCAACACTCATATTCGCGGCGACTAGACAGTTTATGTCAAGCGAACTTCAATGCATACTGTTCCAGCTCCCTTGGGGGTGTTGTCATTTGGCCAGGAGGTTGGTATCCAGAGTCAAGATGTCAGAACAGCCGTGCGGCACCGGGTGGGATCGTTCTCTCCGGCTGATGAAAGGATCACCATTGCCTTGTGTAGGAGGTGATGATGGCGGAGACAACGGCGGCCACAATTCATGATGGAAGCACGCCGTTTCCT
>JAHEEY010000019.1 GCA_024640485.1 Chloroflexota bacterium
ACTCTGCCAGTAAAGCGTCAGCGGCAGCGGGTGACCGGGGCGTACGACGGTGTCGGCCATGATAAGCGCTTGTAAGGAGAGCCCGTTTTCGAATTCGATCAGTGCTGATTGGTGGAATGGCCAATCGGGTGTCACCGGCCAATCGTTGGAACGGGTAATCGATATCTTGCCCAACGGTTGGGTTTCCCCCCAGGCGGGACCTTCGTTGCTAGCCAATGGTTGTGCCATAAGCGTGTATTCGCCTGGCGGTGTGCCCGGCGGGATCGGCAGATAATACCCGTGCCGGATGATACCTTGAGCAGGCATTTCTGTATTCGTTGGCCGCGCCAGAGGCAAATCTTGTGTTGACCATGGCACCCCGGACACATCGGTCAGCTGAAAGCGCAGGATGCCCGTAGGAACCAGGGCGCTGCCCGCTTCCCAGAAAAGATCGAACCATAAATTAGGTAAGTTCGCCGGCTGCGAAAAATGGGGCTGCCAGGCGTTGATTGCCGGGATATCCGGCCATCGAATCGAAAGTGGAATCGCTTCTTGAGGTAGGCTTGACAACAGCTGTGGCTGGGTGGCATAGGCGATGACCTTGACCTCTGTGGTTCGGCCGGCGAAATTCCGCTCATCTACCCGAAAGAGGTTGCTGTCCAGCCAACCCTGGACCAGCCTATCTTTGTCTCGTTCATCGGCTGGGGGATCGGTGACAAACCAGAGCCGCTCGTGTTCTGCTGCCAGCTCTTCCAGCTGAGGAATTGATCCGGTGGACAGGTATGGGTAGATTGGGGAAGCGGTCACGGCTACATCTTGCCTTGTCTGGTAATGTTCATGCAGGGGCAGCAGAACGGCGTTGTTGAAAATGATGGCATCATTGGTACCGGCATGCTGCTCGATGTAGTGAATCAGCTGCCGGAAATCATTCTTTATATATAGCTCGCTGTTGTAGAGATTGTTGAGTGAGATAATTGGGCCGCCCAATGTCACCGCGGCAGCGATGACGATGCTCCCGTTCCAAACAGCGGCTGCCCGCGGCGAGACGGGTCTCCTCGCTTTGGCGGCCAACCAAACCAATCCCCAGCCGATCAGCAGCAGGAATCCGGGGCTCCCCACCATAATGTGCCGGGCGCCCTGATACATTGGCTTAAGCAGCGAGCCAACCATCAGGCCAATTACGACTGCGTAGACATATGTCAGTAAAAAGAGCTTCTGCTTCTTTCCTGCGGCTCCGTAGACGCCCAGGATCAGCAGCAATAGCGCCCCCAGGTCCAACAGCTTAGTGGCCGGAAGCGAAAAGTCGGAGGTGATGCCTTGGCCGAAGGCATGGACCACATCTTGAAGCATGATCAGCGGCGGCACATAGAAGTAGCTGGCCTCGGCGCCGGTAAACAACCTAGGTACGGTGTACGGAATAATGGGAACAGCCAGCAGGACCGCGATCAATACCATACCCCACAACAGGCGGGCATGGCCTCTCTTCTTTAGCAGGTAAAACCAGAAAATGCCCTGGGTGGCAAACAGGAATATCGACGCGTAATGTGTGTAGAAAGCAAGTCCGGCACTGACCAGATAAAGAATGAGATAGCGCCGCAGCGTCGCGCCGGACAGATCTGGGATAGAGAGAGCCCGCCACAGCAGATAGCTGGCTGCTGCCGCCAGCAGAACCAGCAGCGTGTACATGCGTGCTTCTTGGGCGTACCAGATCTGCAGCGGGCTGATAGCTGTCAGCAGCGCCACCACCAATCCCAAAGATCTGTCCCGCAGCCGCCGGCCGAATTGGAACAGCAGCGGGACCAGCAGTACACCAGCCAGGAGTGATGGGTACCGATAGG
The DNA here is from genome assembly GCA_024640485.1 of Chloroflexota bacterium. Lineage (GTDB taxonomy): Bacteria > Chloroflexota > Anaerolineae > Promineifilales > Promineifilaceae > JAHEEY01. The sequence goes on from JAHEEY010000019.1 coordinate 1,818, forward strand.
CGAAATCTGACTCTCCGAACAGTTTTCGACTGAAATGAATCAACAGGTAAAAGAGGGGTGGGTGGGTGTCTTTTGAAAGCCAGCCTTGAATGAAAATGCGGTTGCTGAAGATATCCGCGACGGAATAGCCGGATCTCAAGGGGGTCAGCCCCTCATCTGTCCAGAAGCTGAAACTATCCAGGTTGTGAATCCGTAACCAGAAGGCAAGCAGGATCCAAAACAGGAGCAGCACACGAAATCCTGGACGCGATAGTTGCCGGGCTAGATTCTTTGCCAGTGACATTGATGCGATTTTACCCATACCCTGCCAAAATAACCATTCTGTTCCCCTGGTACCCTGGCGTTTCCAGGGTGCCTATACCTCGGGGGTGAGGCGGTCGCACTCCTTTGTGAAGGATTGGACAAAAGGAGGCAGGTGGGGTACTATCCTCACCTGCTAGGAGTATGCCTGGGCAATTTCCCCTGCTCCACAATTGAAACGATTTTTGATTAACAATGCTAGTGGTGGAGATGACAAGATTGCGAGTGTACCCCGCTTCTAGACATAGACGTTTTCAATTGAGTGGAAAGCCTGTGTCATCGGCTATTGGTAGAGGGCGATACAAGGAAAAGTGAGTTGGATCAGACCGAACAATTCTTGAAATCATTGACAGAAGCGCATGGCGTCCCGGGATACGAAACTGAGGTGCGCGCTGTGCTGCGTGGTTTCATGGAACCGCTTGGGGAAATGAGCCAGGACAAGTTGGGCAGTCTGATCTGCCGCCAACCTGGTGATGGCCCCAGGGTAATGCTGGTGGGGCACATGGACGAAATCGGTTTCATGGTCTCGCAGATTACCAAGCAAGGGTTCATCAAGTTCATTCAGTTGGGCGGCTGGTGGGATCAGGTTCTGCTGGGCCATCGTGTGATTCTCAAGACCCGTTCCGGAGATTTGGTCGGGGTCATTGGTGCCAAACCGCCTCATATGCTGACCCCAGAAGCCCGCCTAAAAGTGGTCTTGAAGAAAGACATGTACATCGACATTGGGGCCACTTCCAAGAAAGAGGTGGAAGCCGCTGGTGTCCGTGTTGGTGATCCGATCGTCCCGTATAGTGAATTCACCCCCTTGGCTAACGGCAAGAGCTACCTGGCGAAAGCGTTTGACAACCGCATTGGCTGTGCGGTGGTCATTGATGCGCTGCGCCATTTTCAGGGCAATGCCACGCCAAATCAGCTGTTTGGTGTGCAGACCGTGATGGAAGAGATAGGTCTCCGCGGGGCCACGACCAGCGCCCGAGCCGTAAAACCTGACGTAGCGATCATTTTAGAGTCCGACATAGCAGGTGATGTCCCAGGTATTACAGCAGATGAGTCCAGTGTTAAGCTGGGGGCTGGGCCAACAGTTTTGATGTATGATGCCCGCATGATTCCCAATATCAAATTGCGTGATTTCGTAATTGATACGGCGGAATCCGCTGGTATTCCAGTTCAGTTCTCCCTGATTCCCGGCGGCGGCACCGACGGTGGCGCGATTCATACCTTTGGAACGGGCGTGCCTGCCGTCGTGATTGGCGTCCCTGCCCGCCATATTCATAGTCACAGTAGTATCATTCATCGTGATGATTACGATAATGCAGTAAAATTGGTAACGGCTGTTGTTGCGAAGCTAGATAAAGTGACGGTAGCTGATTTTACAAATTGACAACACAAGAAGGTTGGAGATAGAGCTTCTTTACTCTCTAGATTTCCTTAGGAGGTTGGTGAATGGCAACTCTTGCCCCAGATTTTAAGAATGTAGCTGATTCCCTGTTGGAACAAATCAAAGGTTTCGATTACAAGGTTGAGGCGCACAGTGTAGGTACCGTCATCTCTGTGAAAGATGGTGTGGCTTTGGTCAATGGTTTGGCCGATGTTACCGCTTCTGAAATCGTTGAATTCAGCAGTGGTGTCGCTGGTATCGCGCTTAACCTCGAGCCGGACAATGTCGGTGTTGTGGTTATGGGCGACTACACCCGCATACAAACAGGGCACGAAGTGCGAGCCACCGGCCGAATCGCTTCCGTCCCTGTTGGTGATGCGATGCTAGGTCGGGTGGTTGATTCATTGGGTGTGCCGATAGACGGCAAGGGCCCAATCAATACCAACAAGACACTTCCTATCCAGCGAATTGCCCCTGGTATTATCGCCCGGAAAGGCGTCGATACCCCGGTTCAGACCGGCATCATGGCGGTTGATTCCATGTTCCCCATTGGTCGGGGGCAGCGCGAGCTCATCATTGGTGATCGTCAGACCGGTAAGACAGCGCTGGCACTGGATGCCATCATCAATCAGAAGGGCGGTGACCTGGTATGTATTTACGTTGCCATTGGGCAGCGTGTTGGCCAGGTTGCCCAGGTTGTGGAAACGCTCACCAAGTACGGCGCCATGGACTATACCGTCGTGGTTGTCGCGGGCGCTTCCGATCCTGCGCCGATGCAGTATTTCGCTCCTTATGCCGGCTGTACCATAGGTGAGGAATTCATGCTTCAGGGTAGGGATGCCCTGGTTATTTACGACGACCTTTCCAAGCATGCTTGGGCATACCGTGAAATGTCGTTGATTTTGCGTCGTCCCCCCGGTCGCGAGGCTTATCCTGGCGATATCTTCTCCTTGCACAGCACCCTCTTGGAACGCGCCGTTCGTCTGCGCGATGAATTCGTGATCGTGCCTAAAGGGACTGAAGTCACCGCAGAGAGTAAAGGTGTAGATGACAAAGTCTATTTTGGCAACCTGGCGGAAGAACAATTAGAAGTGGCCATGAAGGCGCTTCCCGATGATGGCAAATACGAAGTCAAGAAGGTCCCAGGTACCGGCGGCTCGCTAACCGCACTGCCCATCATCGAGACCTTGTTGGGTGACGTTTCCGCCTACATCCCCACCAATGTTATTTCTATCACTGACGGCCAGCTGTATTTGGAACTGGATCTTTTCAACGCAGGTCAGCGGCCTGCCATTAACACCGGCCTCTCAGTATCCCGTGTTGGCAGCAGTGCTCAGAGACGGGCGATGAGTAAAGTCGCCGGTGGTTTGAAGTCCGATCTGTCCCAGTTCCGTGAATTGGCTGCGTTTGCCCAGTTTGGCTCCGACCTGGATGCTTCCACCCAGCGCCAGTTGGCTCGTGGTGAGCGCCTGATGGAGCTGCTCAAGCAGCCTCAGTACAACCCATGGATGCTGCATCATCAAATCATGCTTATCTTCGCAGGTGCCCGCGGTTACCTGGACAAGGTGAATGTAGACCAAATCTCCCGCTGGGCTCGCGAATTCGTCCGCTATGTAGATACGGCTCAGCCCGAACTGGCCAAAACGGTCTTTGACGGCAAGACTTGGAATGATGCAGCCCAAGATAGCCTCAAGCAGGCGATCGAAGACTTCAATGCGAGCTGGTCCAACTAGTAATGTCAATGCGGCATATGAGGATTCATGCGCTGCAAGACAACTGGCTTATAAACAATGGCTACTGAACGCGAACTCAACAAACGAATTAAAAGTATCGGCAATATCTCGCAGGTAACCAATGCGTTAGCGGCCGTTTCTGCCTCCAAGGCTAGTAAAGCCCAGCGGCAGGTAGAAGCTACCCGCGCCTACGCCGGGAAAGCTTTTGAGATATTGAATAATCTGGCTTCCCAGCCTGGCGTTGGGTCAACCGGTCATCCACTGCTGACAGCACGTGATGAAATCAAAAAGGCGGCTCTGATCCTAATTACTGGTGATCGTGGTCTCGCTGGCGCTTACAACAGCAACATCGTCAGCCGCACAGAGAGGTTTGTGAAGGCCATGAATGTCCCGGTGGAAGTCATCACCCTGGGCCGTAAAGGTCGGGACCTGATGATCCGTCGTGGTTACAATGTCATCGCAACCTTTGATGATATGTCTGACTCGCCCACGATTCTAGATATCCTGCCAATTGCCCAGATTGTGGTGGATGATTACCTATCTGGAAAATATGACGAGGTATTTATTGCTTATACTGACTTCGTCAATTTGATCACACGTATCCCCAAAGTGAAGCAGCTGCTGCCGTTGAAACCGTTGGATTTCGAAGGCATGGCTGTGGGGGAATACGTCAGCAGTGTCGACTTGAGCGGTGTGACGGAGCGGGTTTACAGCTATGAACCCGAACCAGCCGCTTTGCTGGATACGGTGGTCCCCAGATTTACCCAATTGCAGCTGTATCAGTCGGTGCTGGAAGCATTGGCAAGTGAGCACAGCGCCCGTATGGTGGCTATGAATAACGCCACTGACAACGCGTCTGAACTCATTGAGAACCTGACATTAGATCGAAACAAAGCACGCCAAGCGAGCATTACCAATGAAATCCTGGATATCGTTGGTGGCGCTGAGGCATTAGCGGGCTAAAAAGAAATAAGAAGTGTCTAGGAATGTATGGGCCAGGCATCAAGCGGTCGCATAGGTTCTTTAAACACATACATGACACTTATTTGGAGGAAATAAATGGCAACTGGCAAAATAGTGGCTATTCGCGGCGTGGTCGTTGACGTGCAATTCTCAGTGGACGACATCCCGGAAATCTACGACGCACTTGAAATCTCCCGCCCTAAAGGGCGTTTGGTATTGGAAGTCCAGCAGCATCTGGGCGATGGTTTGGTCAAGACTGTGGCAATGGATTCCACTGACGGCTTGAGCCGTGGTTTGGAAGTCGTTGGTACCGGTGCACCGATTCAAGTGCCCGTGGGCCCAGTGACTCTGGGCCGCGTTTTCAACGTCATTGGTGAAGCCATTGATGGCCGTCCTACCCCCAAGTCCGATGTTTACTATCCTATTCACCGGCCAGCTCCCACCTTTCAAGAGCAGTCCACCAAGATAGAGACGTTCGAAACCGGCATGAAGGTTATTGACCTCATTTCCCCCTTCACCAAAGGTGGAAAGACCGGTATCTACGGTGGCGCTGGTGTCGGCAAGACCGTGACCATCGCTGAGTTGATTCGCTCCGTGGCTCAGGAGCACGAAGGTGTCTCCATTTTCGCCGGTGTGGGTGAGCGTACCCGTGAAGGTACCGACCTGTATTATGAAATGCAGGAGTACGGCGTACAAGACTCGGTAGCCATGGTTTTCGGTCAGATGAACGAGCCTCCTGGCGTGCGTTTGCGCGTGGCCTTGACCGGTCTCTCTATTGCGGAGTATTTCCGCGATGAAGGGCGTGACGTGCTGCTATTTATCGACAACATTTTCCGCTACGTGTTGGCCGGTTCCGAAATGTCGGCTCTGTTGGGACGTATGCCTAGCGCTGTCGGCTACCAGCCGACGCTGGCGGCTGAAATGGGCGCCCTGCAGGAGCGTATTACCTCCACCAAGACCGGATCGATCACATCGATGCAGGCCATTTACGTGCCGGCTGATGACTATTCTGACCCCGCTCCTGTAGCGACTTTCTCGCATCTTGACGCGGTCATCACTTTGGATCGTTCCGTATTCGCCAAGGGTTTGTTCCCGGCGGTGGATCCGCTTTCCTCCTCCAGCCGTGCGTTGTCCCCGGACATCGTTGGTGAAGAACACTACCGCACCGCCACTGAGGTGAAGCAGATTCTGCAGCGCTACAATGATCTGCAGGACATTATCGCCATTCTCGGTATTGATGAACTGAGCGAAGATGACAAACTGTTGGTTGCCCGTGCCCGTAAAATTGAGCGGTTCATGGGCCAGCCGATGTTCGTAGCTGAGAAATTCCATGGTTTGAAGGGACAATATGTCTCCACCAGTGAGACAGTTCGCGGCTTCCGTGAAATCCTCGATGGTAAGCATGATAATTTGCCAGAGCAGGCATTCTACATGGTGGGTACCATTGACCATGCCATTGAGAAAGCTGAGACGCTGCGCACCGCAGCTTAAATCGGTGTTATTGTCGCCCATGCCTCGACAGAATCATGGGCGCAACCAACACATTCGTAGGGTGATAAGATGGCAACAATTCATTGCGATATCGTGACCCAAGAGAAGACCGTTTTTAGCGGTGAGGTTGAGACGGTAAGTTTACCTGGCTCGGAAGGCCGTATGGGTATCCTGCCCAATCACTCTCCACTGCTGACGACGCTGGGTTATGGTGAGGTCATCGTCAGGACCAATGATGGCGAGCAGTATTTCGCTATCGGCGGCGGCTTCGCCGAAGTGCAGCCAGAAAAGATCGTCGTCCTGGCGGATTCGGCCGAACACGCCGAGGAAATTGATATTCGACGGGCTGAACGGGCTCGAGAAGAGGCTGAGAAGTATATGCGGGAAGGTGTGCCGGAGGATCCGGAGCGCTATGCTCAGATCCGGGCTTCATTGCAGCGGGCTCAAATCCGTATCGATGTGGCTCGCCGCCGCCGCCGCACAGGACTGCCGAGCTTTAACGCGCCGCCTGAGCGAGAAGAGGACCAGAACTAACAGTGTCGATATTAACGCCGCATATCGCGGTAGATCTGGGTACTGTTAACGTCTTAGTTCATGACCAGAGCCGTGGGGTTGTCCTTCACGAGCCGTCAGTCGTGGCAATTAGTGAGGACGAAAGCGGGACCAAGATCGTAGAAGTTGGCCGGGCAGCCAAAGATATGTACGGCCGCACCCACGACGGAATTACGGTGATGCGCCCGCTGCATAACGGCGTTATTGCTGATTACTTCGTTACCCGAGGGATGTTGGAATATTTCATCGGGAAGGTTATCGGCCGGCTTCGGTTTCGTAAGCCGGTCTTGATGATCAGCGTTCCCTATGGGGTGACCAGCGTTGAAAGGCGCGCGGTGCGGGAAGCCGCATTATCCGCTGGAGCGCGCAAGGTGTATCTGATTCCGGAGCCGCTGGCAGCCGCCATCGGTGCGGGGCTGCCGATTGGCACCCCTACAGGCAACATGGTGGTCGATCTTGGCGGCGGTTCTACGGAAGCTGCTGTCGTGTCGATGAACGGCATCGTCTGCGCCGAATCGGTACGCGTGGGCGGCATCCATCTGGACGAAGCCATCATCAGTTATATCCGAAAGAAATATAACCTGGCAATTGGTGAACCAACCGCGGAAGCGATTAAGATCAAGATTGGCACCGTCATCGAACAAGATGAAGTGCTGGAAATGCAGGTTCAGGGTAGAGACCAGATCGCCGGCTTGCCCAAGACCATCACTATCCGGTCTGATGAGGTAGTCGAAGCGATCTCTGAGCAGCTGGCGGCGATTGTTAATGTCGTCCGGGCTGTGTTGGCCAGAACACCTCCGGAACTATCATCCGATATCATTGATCGTGGTATGGCGTTAACCGGCGGCGGTGCCCTGCTGCGGGAGATTGACACCTTGCTTACTCGAGAAACCGGTGTTCCTGCGTATGTGGCAGATAACCCGATGGCTTGTACTGCGCTCGGTGCTGGCAAGGCGTTGGCCGAACTCCATATCCTGCAGCGAAGCATCCCCGACCTGTAGTCGGAGTAATCGATTCAGAAAAAACAAAGCCCCTATCAAATTCGATAGGGGCTTTTTGTTTGCCAAATATGTTTCTGAGCCTGGCTAGCTTTGCTCACTTTGAGGGCGAAGGTAGTAGGCCATCTGCTGCAGCTGGATGACTGGGTCGCTGTAGCTGATGTTGACGAAGGAAGGTGCCTTAAGTTGAATGGGGGCGTAGGTGAGTATGGAGGTGACGCCAGCCTCGACAAGTATGTCCGTGATCTCTTGGGCTGCCTCGGTGGGTACGGTGAGAATCGCAATCTTGATTTGGTCGGCTAGAACGCTCTTGTAGAGCTCCTTGACATCTTGGACCTTGACCCCGTTCATGATTTTGCCGATGTGTACCGGATCATTGTCAAAAACACGAACCACTCGGAATCCCCGGTGCTGGAACCCGTGGTAATGCGCCAAAGCATGACCAAGATAACCGGCGCCAATCAGTACCACCGGCCATTCTTCGGTCAGATGAAGGATCTGGCGCAGTTGGTTGATGAGGTAGTTGATGTGATACCCGGTCCCCTGTTTCCCGAATTCGCCGAAGCGGGAAAGATCCTTGCGAATCTGTGCCGAACTGATACCGAGTCGTTTCCCCAACTCCTGTGAAGAAGTAGTGGTCTTCTCACCCTCATCTGCCAAACGACACAGTTCCCGCATGTAGATCGGCAATCTTGCGATAACAATATCCGGTATGGTGTTAGTCAAGAATGATTTCCTCCGCTCCAATTATGAGAAGAGCATTAGTGGCAATTTTCACGATTTTAGCATGAGAAATTATCGGCAGCAAATAGGTGGCGGTTGGGCTAAGCTGCCGACAATATGGCATAGTTCTAGACAATCATCTGCAAAGATGAATCTTTCGGACAGACAGCCAAACTTTATCTATAATAGCGGACGGATGGATTCATACGTATCGAGTTCGGTCTAAATATGGAATGGAAGATATGCGAAAGACGCTAATAATCATAGTTGTGTTCCTGCTGCTGCTCCTCAGTGGCTATTTCTATTTGCAGCGGCGGGAGCAGTTGGCCCAATCGCCCGCTTTTGAGATCCTCCGGCAAGCCGAAGTGCAGATTGGGCAAGTCCGGGCTGCCGTCAATGCAACCGGCTCAATTGAACCGGAGGCATTGGTCTCGCTCACGTTTGGATTGGCGGGGACGATTCAGGAAGTAACCGTGATACGGGGTCAGCAGGTGGAAGCAGGCGACGTGTTGGCCTCCCTGGATATTGGGGAGCTGGCTCTAGCGGTCCAGCAGGCTGAGAACGCGCTTCGTATACAGCAGCTGACCCTGCAGCAGCGGTTGAACAGCCAACCCAGTCCGGCGACGCTGGCATCAGCCCAAGCGGATATTGATGCCGCTGAGGCGAACGTCGCTGTGGCTCAAGCCAATCTGGCCTCGGCGAATGCCGCGGTGCTGCAGGCGAAGGCGCAGAAGGCGCAGCTGCTGGCAGGACCGCGCGCCGGCGAGATTGCCTCTGTAGAGGCCCAATTGGCAGCGGCACAGTTCCAGCAAAGGAACGCTCAGATCGCTTATGATCGTACCCTTGAATGCCGGACGGTGACGACCGCCGGTGGCGGTCAGGAAGAGATATGCCCTGGGTTGGGAGCGCCGGAAGAGCAAGCCCGGCTGAATCTTGAAAACGTCAATGCTTCTCTAGTGGCGGCGGAAGCGCAGTTGGCAGACCTGCGCGCTGGTGCCCGCGCAGCGGATGTTCAGAGCGTAGATGCGGCGATCGCCAGCGCTGAAGCCGGGGTCTTGGCTGCCCAAGGAAGCGTGGCTGGCGCCGAAGCCAATCTTGCCAGAGTGCAGGCCGGCTACCAACGGCTGATGGAACCACCGACCGCTGACGAAATCGCCGTTTTGGAGGCGCAGGTGACCAGCGGGGAGACAAACCTTGCCTTGGCGCAGCTGCGTCAGTCGAAATCGGTGATCGTCGCGCCGCTTTCAGGCACGGTGGCTAACGTGCTGATCCATCAGGGTGAGCAGGCCGCCCCTGGCGCCCCGGCGATGACCATCGTCAATGAAGGTGCCTATCATATCAATGTGAACGTTGATGAGATTGACATCGATCAAATCGCTCTAGGCCAGGAAGTTGAGATGGCCCTCGACGCACTGCCCGATATGGTTGTCACCGGGGTAGTCGCCGAGATCGCCCCCACGTCGGCCAGTGCCGGCGGCGTGGTGACCTACCTGGTCACTATCAACATTGAACCGCCTGATGATGTTGTGCTGCGCCCTGGCATGAGTGCCAACGGCTCCATTGTGGTGGATGAGATTGACAATGTTCTCATCGTCCCCAATTGGGCGATTAGGCTGGATCGGGAAACGGGAGAAGCGTTCGTCAATCTGAAGAAATCGGAGACCGAGATCGAAGAGGTTGTGGTCCAGATCGGCCTACGCAACGAGTCGATAAGCGAGATCCTTTCCGGACTGAAAGCGGGTGATGTGGTCGTGGTGACCAATGAGCGGGAGACATTGAACTTCTTTGGCGGCTCCAATTAAGACAGCCATTTGTGGAAAACTATGAGTAAATCAAACAGCAGCGGCAAGCCCTTGATCACCATCGAGGATATGACCAAAGTTTACCAGATGGGTGAACATGAAGTCTGGGCTCTGAAGGGGGTCTCGCTGCACATACAAGAAGGTGAATTCCTCTCAATCATGGGGCCGTCTGGATCCGGTAAGTCGACCATGATGAACATGTTGGGGGCGCTGGATCAGCCGTCCAGCGGCACCTATACCCTGGATGGGGTGGATGTCAGCCAGCTGAGCGATAATGCTTTGGCCGATATCCGCAATCGCAAGATCGGCTTCGTCTTTCAGAACTTCAACCTGCTGTCTCGCACCTCCGCCCTTCAGCAAGTGGTGCTGCCGTTGATTTACGCCGGCCACAAAGGGCGGCGGCAGAAGGCGATGGATGCGCTGCAGCTGGTCGGCCTGGGTGACCGGATGGATCATAAGCCCAGCGAGCTTTCCGGCGGGCAGCAGCAGCGGGTGGCGGTGGCTAGAGCGCTGGTGACCGAACCGGCGATAATTTTGGCTGATGAGCCTACCGGTAATCTGGACAGCAAATCCGGCATCGAGGTAATGGAGATTTTCCAAAAGCTGAACCGCGAAAAAGGGATCACTGTTATCTTCGTAACCCACGACCCCTGGATCGCCCGCCACACCAAGCGCGTGATCACCCTGGCAGACGGCAAGATCGTGCGGGACGAACAAGTGCCGCAGCCGTTGATCGCCGGGGAATCGAAGCGGCCTTCCGACACCCTGTTGATATGAGGCAGAGAGGCTGACGGTCGGCGTCGCTTCAACCCAATTCAAACGATGAACCTGTTTCAAAACTTCCAACTGGCCCTAATGGGGCTTACAGCAAACAAACTGCGGTCGCTGTTGACCATGCTGGGCATCATCATCGGCGTGGCAGCCGTGATCACCCTTGTCTCAGTGGGGCGGGGGGTGGAAAACTTCGTCACCGCTGAGTTCCAAGGGTTGGGGAACAATCTGCTGTTCATCATACCGGGCCAGCTCAGTCCCGACCAGCAAGGACCGCGCCGATCCGGTGGCAGCGGCCTGACCAACCGAGATGTGGACGCGTTGACTGATTTGACCTTGAGTCGGGATGTGGTCTCGATTGTGCCAGAATACGGCCGATCAGCGGTGATCGTCCGAGGCCGTCACGAGGCCCGCACCACCGTCACCGGCACTACCGTCGGCTACGCGGAGATGCGCAGCTTCCAGCCAGTTTCTGGCGAGTTTTTCACCGAGCAGGATCTGCTCGGCGCAGCTCGAGTGGCGGTGATCGGCCAGACCGTTTACCAGAATCTATTCCCTGACGGCGGTGTGCCGATTGGCGAAAATATCAAGATCAACAATGTCACTTTCCGGATTATCGGCTTGATGGAAGAGAAAGGGGGCTCTGGATTCAACGATCAAGACAACATCATCCTGCTGCCGATTTCCACAGCCCAGAAACGGCTGTTCCCGGCCCGGCGGCCTGATGGGCAGATGCGGGTAGATCTTATTTACGCCCAAATGGCTGATGAGAACCGTCAAGATGCTGTTATCGGTCAGATCGAGCTGGTCTTGCGGGATCAGCACAACATCCAGTTCAGAGATGAGGATGATTTCACCGTGTTGAGTCAAGATGAATTGGTCTCCACTTTCGGCCAGATCACCAGCGTGCTGACCGCGTTCCTGGGTGTCATCGCCGGCATTTCCCTGCTGGTGGGCGGCATCGGTATCATGAATATCATGCTGGTGTCAGTTACCGAGCGCACCCGAGAGATCGGGCTGCGCAAAGCGGTAGGTGCCAAGAGGCACGATATCTTGTGGCAGTTCTTGGTAGAGGCGATGGTGCTGGCACTGCTGGGCGGCCTGATCGGCCTGCTCCTGGGTGTTATCGGTGCCAGGGTCATTGCCGATCTGTCCGACAGCCTGGAGCCGACGGTAGACTGGCTGGCCGTAGTTGGCGCCATCACCATTTCAGCCTTGATCGGCCTGTTGTTTGGTGTCTATCCGGCTGCGCGGGCATCGCGGATGAATCCCATAGATGCGCTGAGATATGAATAACAGCGGGCTGAACAGAATGCATCAGTTCCCACCAGACGCTGAAGGCTAACAGATGAAGATCTCTGAGAATTTATACATCGCATTACGAGCCCTGGCCGCCAACAAGCTGCGAGCCAGCTTGACCATGCTGGGAATCATGATCGGAGTTGCCGCGGTGATCACATTGCTGGCCATCGGCGATGGCGTTACCCGATATGTAGCCGATCAATTTATCGGGTTAGGCACCAACCTGGTTTTCCTCATGCCGGGCGATGATCCGAACCAGACAGAGTCCACCCTGACCATGCAGGATGCGGAGCAGTTGGGTGATCAGACGCTGATCCCCAATACCGATGGCGTGGCTCCAGTGGTGATGCGCCGCGAGGATCTGCAGTATCAAGGGCTCACCTACCGGACCCGGATTATCGCTTCCACTCCTGATTACAGCAGGGTTCGTGGCTACGAGACCAAGCGGGGTCGTTTCATGGACGCCAATGATTATCAAGGCCGTTCCCGGGTGATTATCATTGGCCAAGACGTGGCCGACAATCTGTTTCCGGAAGATATCGATCCGCTGGGCAGCAACGTCAAAGTGCGCGGGCTCAACTTCCGGGTTATCGGCATCCTGAAAGAGAAAGGGGGCGGCATGTTCGGCAGCGCCGATGATCTGGTAATCGTCCCGCTGACCACTGCCCAGGAGAGGCTCTATAATCTGCGCAGCAGCCGCACCGGCCTGCTGCGGGTCGATATGATCATGATCCAGGCGGTGGGCAGTGATGCCGTCGATGACATTTTGATCGATGCCACGGATCTTCTGCGCCAGCTGCACAACATCAATTTTCGGGATGAAGATGATTTCATGATGCTGACCCAGCAAGATTTCCTCAGCTCTTTCGGGGAAGTCACCGGGGTGCTGACCATGTTTCTAGGAGCCATTGCCAGCATTTCGCTGCTGGTTGGCGGTATAGGCATCATGAATATCATGCTGGTTTCGGTGACGGAGCGCACCCGGGAAATCGGGCTGCGTAAAGCGGTGGGCGCCAAGAAGCGGGACATCTTGAGCCAATTTTTGACTGAAGCGGTTGTCCTGGCCATGTTGGGCGGCGCTTTAGGGATCGGGCTGGGGCTGCTGGGGGCGACAGCGGTTCATATAGCCCTGCCCGAACTAGACACCACGGTGACCCTCAATTCCATTGCCCTCGCCGTTGGTTTCTCGGTGGCTGTAGGACTATTCTTCGGCATCTATCCCGCGTCTCGGGCCGCCAGCCTGCATCCGATTGACGCCCTGCGGTTTGAGTAGGCCAACGAACCTGGCGGTTTGGGGAGTTATGTAAACCATGAAGCGTAACTGGCGTCGGTTTTTGGAGCGGCTGATCGTGGCGGCAGCAGTTGCCTTCTTTATCGCGGTCTTGCCGCTGCCCATGTGGACCCCCCGCGTTTTCCTCTATTGGCAGGTGCCGGCGGCGGTTTTCTTACTCGTAGTCTACATCGGAAAACTGCTCATCGACACGATTCTATTTCCGCCGAAATCAAAAAAATAGCTGCCCCCGGCGTTTAAGCCAGAGGCAGCTGAACAGATCTTGGATAATATTGGGCTGCCGACTAGGTGGGAGCTACTCCCCTTTAAATTCAGGGGGGCGGCGCATCATGAAAGCCTGGGCACCTTCCATGAAATCGGCGGTGTCGAACAGCTGGCTTTGGGCCCATCCTTCCAACATCAGCCCCCGGTCGATATCTGAAAGCCCATCAATGACCCGTTTAGCCATTCCCACAGCCAGGGGTGCCCCTAGATTGATTTCAGCGGCCATCGCTTCCCCTCTGGCGATCAGCTCGCTGGCGGGGACCACATGATTGAGGATACCCCATCTTTCGGCAAGTGCGGCGTCTATCTGCCGTCCGGTGAAGATCAGTTCCTTCGCCCGGGAGGGGCCCACCAATCGGGTGAGGCGGGTGGTGCCGCCGACGTCAGGGATCATCCCCAGCCGTGTTTCCGGCAGCCCCATCATGGTTCCTTCCGCCCCGATGCGGATGTCGCAGGCCAATGCCAGCTCCATCGCCAATCCCAGGCAGTAGCCGTGGAGCAGCGCGATGGTTGGCAGCTCCAGCCGTTCCAGCCGGGTCAGGGTGCTTTGGAATTCGTGGGTAATGCTCCGCATCCGCTGCTTCCAATTGGGGCCGTATTGTTCCGCTAACATCAGCAGGTTGCTGACATCGATGCCGGCTGAGAACGCTTTGCCTTCTCCCCGGATGAGCACCGCCCGAATATCCGGGGTGCGGTTGGCCTCGGCGATCGCCGCGTCAAACTGCTCGAACAGCGTCATGTTGATCGCATTTCTTTTGTCGGGCCGGTTCAGCACAATCTCGAAAATTGAATCTTTCTTCTCAATGCGAACTAGTTCGCTCATTTGTCTACCTCCGCCATGCCCAGCAATCCAGCTGGGATCATGTGATAAGTCGCTGCTGCCCCCGGCAATTAACCCGGCGTTCCCGGTTCATGTTTGCGGATCCTGCTCATGGCGATCCAGGCCAGCAGCATAAACACGGTGCTGAACAGCCACAGCCAGCGATATTGGTCGTTCAGGGAATCCACAACAACGCCGCCAAGTGTGGGCCCTAGAACAGCCGCTGATTGGGAGGAGAAATAATAGAGGCCGGTGTAGGCGCCGATCTTTCGCTCGTCGCCGTAATCATAGACCAGCGGCAGGCTGTTGACGTTGACAAATGCCCAGAAGATGCCGCCAATAACCAGGACGATGATGAAGGTCACCGCGCTTTGTACAAAGAAGTAGCCCAGGAAGAACAGGATGGTCAATCCGGTCAATCCAATTTGAATCGTCTTGCGCCGGCCGATGCGGGAGCCCATGATGCCGGCAGGCATAGCGAACAGGATGAAGGAAATAGTGATGGAGCCGGCGTATATCGACGCTTTGCCAGGGGTGATCCCCAGGGTAAAGACGGCAAAGGAAGAGAGGCCTGCTTCCAGGGCGTTGAACGCCATGAACCAGAGCAGGATACCCAAGAGGACGAACAGACCGCTCTTGTCCGGATTGGCAAACATCACTTTCAAATTGGACAGCACATCTTTGAATCCGGATTCGGACTCGGCATCCACCTCTGCGTTGATCTTCTCCGGCTCCTTGACGCCGAATATAGCTACCAGCGCTGAGGCTACCAGCAGTACCGCCCCGCCGATGAACGGGGCCGATCTGCCCACGGAGTCAAACAGCATGCCGCCGCCGAAGAAGACGAGCAGGCCGCCGACACCCCCCATCAAATTGATGATGCCGTTGGCTTTACTGCGGTCATTGGGTGGGAATAGGTCTCCCAACCAGGCGACTGTTGGTGAGCGGAAAATCGCCATACCGAAATTGGTGATCAGGATGAAAATCGCCAATGCTAAGGCGGTCTGGGCGAAGGGAATCAGCGTAAAGCCGACGATGGCCACGGGCATCCCCAACAATATCCAACCCTTGCGCCGTCCGAACCGGTTCCAGGTCCGGTCGCTCTTGGCCCCAGCCCATGGCTGAATGAAGACGTTGATGATGTTGTCCCAGGTCATGATGAAGAGGGCTAGTGCCGGTGTCAGCCCAAAGCCAACGATCTTTGGAATCTCCCGGCCCGCTTCCAGAAGCTGTGCCTCAAACTGAGGATTTCCAGCCTGCAGGAATAGTGGGATGAACTGGTTGAAGATCGGCCAGATGATGCTGATCCCCAAGAAACCAAAACCGACGATGAAGGTCTTCTTGTAACTGAAGCTGGATTGCTTTGCCGTGCTTGACATGAGAACGTCCTCCTTTTCACTGGCTGATGCTGACTGCGAAATAGGTAGCCTATCAGGCGGTCTATGCCAGCAGCCGCTGACAATGGAGCCTGGGCTACTTGAGGAACGCGAACTATCTCCGCATGCCTCGGGGGCTGCGTCCCTGCTGTGGAGCAAGGAGACATCATCTGGCAATGTTATCCTGAGTTTCAAAATAGGGCATATTTATCCACCAATTTGATGGCTTTGAACAATTCGGGGTGTTTGACGAGGTGTCCATGAGGTGGCAGTTCATAAGGCTTACAGAGCTCCCCTACTGCCGCCGGAAAGGTGGTCTGCCCCGCTAATGAGGGGAATCACAGCAATTAGCAGCATTCTTCTCGTTATGACGGCGCGCGCCGCATGTCGCCTTCAATTGGCATCCTGGAGGCAAAATGATATAATAATCAGTCGTGTTAATAGCACAAAATTCCCCTTAAATAGGAGATTGATGTGATTCAGCCCCAAACTCAAACAGCTGAATATTGGGGGCCTGATTTTGCCCTGAAAGATTCGGACATTGAGCAAATATACAACCACTTCCTGGAAGTGGAGCGGCCTCAAACAGCAAGCCAGATCGCTGCTGTGATCATTAAACATCGTGTCGCGGAAGAGACCCGCAAAATGGAGCGGCAGCTTGCTGGACGCACTGTTTATCAGCCGAAGAGCAGTTTTGAAGCTGGTCAGAAGCTGGTCTTCCCTGCCTTGAAACTTGCCGAGGGCGAGGTGAAAGGTGTGCGTGAAGGCTACAATCCGCACCACGGACGGTTTGATGTTATTGAAGTTGAGGTCAACAAGAAGACCCGAGAATTTGCGGCAGGTCTCGATATAGAGCACCCGCTGAACGATGTGGAGCCGGAGGAACTTACCGGCACTGCCGATGTTGACTATGATCAGCTGTTCGCTTCCCATGGGGATGCGGTAACCGCCAAGGTTTCCACAGCGATGGCGTCTCGTTCTGAGTTCGTCCGGTTAGCTGGGAAATGGTTTGTCAAGGCGTTGATGGCGGAGATCAATATCGGTCATCTGCACCTGACCGAAGCGATCCTCGACATGAGTGGCGGCGGCCCATTGACAGCTGAGGAAGTCATCGCCCATCTCGACATGGATCCCGGCGTTGATGAAGAAGTCAAGTGTTTCTCTCTGAATTACAGCTTGCTTCAGGATGCTCGATTTGACGAAGTGTCCCCTCCCGGTGGTGTTGCCTGGTTCTTGCGCCGTATGGAGCCAGATGAAGCCAAAGAGACCCCGGGACGGCTGGTGTACACGCCAATCCCCCATGACCGGGCATTGTTGAGCCCGCAGCTGCTGTTGCTGGAGCGGGAACTGGATGATGAGTGGTCTGATCTGACGGCGATTCAAGAACCGCAAGAGGTCGTCTTTTCGCTCACCTTCCCCCATCGATGGGCCGGCACCATTCCATTGAGCGCCCGGATTCGGCCGCTGTTTCCGCAGGGACGTTCGCCCAGGCAGCGAATTATCCTACGGGATGAAGAGACCGGTGAAGATATCATCGGTTGGGTGGTGCAGGAGCATCGCTACATTTACGGCTTAGCCGAATGGTATGAGACCAATGGGATTCCCATTGGAGGGTTCATCCATCTCAAACCAGGGCCAGAGCCAGGTGTGGTCCTACTCAACTTCGATCGCCGCCGGGCCCAACGCGAATGGGTGCGTCTGGCGACCGTTGCCGATAACCGCATTAAATTCGATCTTATGCGCCGCGCAGTGGGCTGTGGCTACGACGATCTGTTGATCGTTGGTACCGATGTTGTCGCGGCAATTGATGCGCTTTGGCGGCGCTTTGATTCCCATCAGCGCTCCGTCGCATCGTTGTTAGCGGACATCTTCCCTGAACTGGTGCAGATGAACCCGCAGAATACAGTACACGCCAAAACGCTTTACAGCGCCATCAATATGCTCAAACGCGTCCCGCCCGGCCCGCTTTTTGCCGAACTGGTACGTCACCCCGCTTTCCAGGCTGTAGGGGATCATTATTGGCGTTTTGACAGCAGCCGTTGGCAGAAAGGAAAGTAGAAAAAAGCTAGAAGAATAAACGAAGGAGTTATCTTGACCAGTAACCCGCGTCCAAAATTTAAAATGTCGTCCCTGAAACGGGCCACGCCTACTACCAGGTTCTACGTGGATTACGACTGGTGGGAAAAATCAAATCTGGACCTTAAGACCTACTTGCTGACACGCCTATCTATCGGCGATACGGTGAATTTCGATTCTAGTGTAGACGAAGTCGATCTGGTCGATATGGAGACGGGCGAAGTAAGACGGGTGGATGGCTTTCAATATGCGCTGCAAAACTACTTCAGCCAACTCCCTGAAGATTTCACAGAACATACTTCTCTGGTAGATGCTGTCTTCTGCGTTTTGCTGGCAAATGCAAACCAGCCGATGACTGCCATCTCCATCTCAGAGAAGGTGAACCGCTCGCCCGATGTTGTCCTTCGGACCATCGGTGGGCCGCAAATCTACCAAGGTATCCGGGCGGTGTTGGAAGACGATTAATAGGGCTTCTTTCGACAGAATAGGCGGATGATTTTATAGAAGTGGAAATTGAAGTAAAGCTTTACGCGATATTACGCCGTTACCGGCCAGACAGTGCGGGTGGTGCGATGCATCACCCGTTTGTCGTTACACTACCAGAGGGATCCGCCGCGGCAGCGCTGGTGGCGCATTTACAGATTCCGGAAAAGCTGGTGGCGGCGATCGCTAGTAATGAAGCGTCCGCCGATTGGGATACGCCGCTTCATGAGGGTGATAAAGTAGCCTTGTTCCCACCGACAGCTGGCGGCTAGAAAATGTGCGGAGTAATCGGAAATACGACTCGATTTCTCCAGGAAGGATAATCAATGCATGTATTTATTGCTGGCGTGATGCAGGGAGAGCGCCGGGACGATCAAATAGACAGCCAATCTTATCGGTCGCGGATCACCGAGGCGCTGCGAACGCACATACCTGAGGTCACCATCACCGATCCCTTTGCGCTGAATCCCAACAGCGTTAACTACGAGGTGGAACAGGCCCGTCACACTTTCTTGACCATGACCAAAGAGGCTGGCAAGGCCGACCTGATAATCGCCTATCTGCCCAGCGTCAGTATGGGGACAGCGATGGAAATGTGGGAAGCGTTCCAATCCGGCGTCCACATCATCGCGGTCACGCCATATGTACACCATTGGGCGATTCGATTCACCGCCACTGAGATCCTGCCGGATCTGGAGACGCTGTTTCAGCGGATCGAAAGCGGCACGTTGATGCAATCCGCCAATGGTGATGGACAGGGGGCGTAGCCGTTTCTCCAGAAGGTTGACGCCATACCCATTGCCGACTAAAATTATCAGCCGGTAATTGAATACGGTTGCGGTCATCTCGCAAGAGTTGCCCAGCCCACACGGAACCCGTTGAGGGTTCACCACCTGCCCCAGTAGCTCAAAGGATAGAGCGTCGGACTTCTAATCCG
>JAHEEY010000020.1 GCA_024640485.1 Chloroflexota bacterium
CGCTGCACCGCCTGCGCCTCCAGGTTGCCGTAAGGCATGGGATGTCGGATGGCCACCACCCGTTTGTAACCCAGCTCCTGCTGCAGGATTTCCAGCACCCGGCGAGAGGTCTGGCTTTTGCCGACACCGGTGCGGACAGCGCCCACCGAGACCAGCGGTTTGACCGATTTCAGCATCGTCTTCCGGGGGCTGAGCAGCCGGAAGCCGGCACCTGCCGCCAACACCCGCGAGGCCAGATGCATCACCACCTCATGGGGGACGTCGGAATAAGAGAATACTACATCATCCACCTGGTGATCAGCGATAAGCTGCTCCAGATGGCTCTCCGGATAAATGGGAATACCGTCGGGATAGAGCGATCCGGCCAATGCCGCCGGGTACCGCCTGCCGTCGATGTTGGGGATTTGGGTGGCGGTAAAAGCCACCACCTTGAATGCGCTGTTGTCGCGAAATACGGTATTGAAATCGTGAAAGTCGCGTCCGGCCGCGCCGGCGATGATCAATCGAGTCGGTTCAGTGTGATTCATTAACTCCGTGCTCCGTCAGTGGGTTATTTGGCAGCCTTCGCCGAAGGACGCACCGCCAGCTTGCGGCCGCCATGACGCAGTTATATCAGGATCCGCCCTTGGGAACCAATCCGCCTATCGGGACGGAATTCATGGAAAATTTACATAAATGTGGTCAAAAAACGGCTGTTATACCTCTCTTGCAATTTGATCTTATGCAAAGTAGCGGTTATAATGCCATTAGCTTTATAATGACATAATACACACCCAGGTACTCGCAGCCGAAGTACCGACCATTGAAATAGGAGTAGCAGGCGATGGAAGATCAACTGCTCGCCTTCCTGACTTATCTGAAAAAAGAATACAAGTACTCCAACAACACCACCGCCGCTTACAAGAACGATCTGAGTCAGTTCATGCGTTTTTTGGGCGAGCGGTCTACTGGAGCGCTTGATGTTTGGTCAGAAGTTACCCCAGACATTGTGGTTGACTATATTAAGTACATGAAGGAACAGCCATATGCATCGTCCTCTATTGCCCGCAAGGTCGCTGCCGTAAAATCCTTCTTCAATTTCTTGTTCGCCAAAGGGATCATCAGCCACAACCCTTCGACTAAGATCGACTCGCCAAAAGTGAAGAAGCGGCTGCCTAAAGTCCTCAGCGAAGAGGAAGTAGAGCGGCTGCTGCAGGCGCCCACCGAGAAAACCACACCCAAGCATCTGCGGGACACGGCGCTGCTGGCAATCCTGTACGCCACCGGCATGCGGGTGACTGAAATCGTTTCGATGCAGCTGGATGACGTCGATCTCAGCGGCTCCCGGCTGTACTGCGCGGGGAGAGCCGACGAAATGCGGGAGCTGCCGCTGGACGAACATACCGGGCAGATCCTGGCCAATTACCTCAAGAAGGGACGCCCTTTCCTGGTCAAAGACCAGAGCGGTGGGGAGCAAGCCGTCTTTCTCAATCATCGTGGTCAGCAGCTGACCCGCCAGGGATTGTGGCTGATCATCAAGGCGTATGCCAAGCAGTCGAAGCTCAGCGTGGACGTCACCCCCCATACCCTTCGCCACAGTTTCGCGGCGCATAAGGTCGATGGCGGCATCAACCTGCAGGTGGTGCAGCGGCTGCTGGGACACGCCAACATCTCAACCACCCAGATCTACACCCAACTTGACAAAGAAGAATAGCTAAACCGCCTGCCGGGCCGCGCTCTGCAAAAGGGCTGCCTGGAGGAGAATAAGGTCGAATGAATAAGTTCATTTCAGCTGAACAAGTTAACGCTGCCGCGGAGGCAGTTCGCCAACAGACAAAACACCAACCCACCATCGGTCTGGTGCTGGGTTCAGGGCTCAGCGGCCTGGCCAATGAGGTCGAAGAGGCCGATATCATCCCCTACGATCAGATCCCCAATTGGCCGGTTTCTACCGTCCCGGGCCACAGCGGACGGCTGGTCATCGGCAAATTATCGGGCCAGACGGTGCTGGTCCAGCAGGGCAGGGCCCATTATTACGAAGGGTATTCGATGGCCCAGATCACCCTGGCGGTTCGGGTGATGCGCGCTTTAGGCATCGAAACGGTCATCGTAACCAATGCTGCTGGAGGAATTAACCGAAATTTCACGCCGGGCGATTTGATGCTGATCAGCGACCATTTGAATATGGTCGGCATGGCCGGCGAGAACCCGCTGCGCGGCCCCAATGATGAGAGCGCCGGGCCGCGCTTCCCGGACATGACCCGCCCCTATGATCCCGGCCTGCGGCAGCTGGCAAGCCAGGTCGCCGAAGACGCAGGGGTAGCCCTGCAGCAAGGGGTATACGCCTATGTCGCCGGCCCCAGCTTCGAGACGCCGGCAGAGCTGCGCTTCCTGCACGGCATCGGCGCCGACGCCGTGGGGATGTCCACCGTGCCCACCGTGATCGTGGCCCGCCATGCCGGCATCCGTGTCCTGGGCATCTCGACCATCACCAATAAAGCTATTTTGGACCCGGACTCCGACGGGGTCGTTTCCCATGAAGAGGTGCTGGAGACCGGCGCTCTGATTATCCCTCAGCTGACCGCGTTGATCCGCGGCGTGCTGGCCAGGCTGTAGCGCTGCCGGCGACAGGCAACTGATGGACTCCTTCTACGTCTTTATCTTCCGCAACGATGTCTGGATTTACATCGTCAGCGTCATGGGCCTGGTCTGGTTCATCAACGAGCTGGGGAAATCGCAGCGTCATCTGCGGCAGGCGGTATTCGGGCTGGAAAAGGAACGGGGACGGCGGGCCAGAAGCAGCGCCATCGGTTTCATCCTGTTCTTCAGCCTGGTCTTGAGCGTGGTCTACTACGTCAACAGCCAGGTGATCCCTACCCTGCCGCAAACCTTGTTCAAACCGGCAACCCCCACGCCAGATATCTTCACCACCCCGCTGTCGTCGCCCACCCCATTGGGCGCGGTGGAAATGGCCCCGCCCACGGCAACAGTGCCGCTGGTACCGACCATCACCCTGCCGGGCCAGCTGATAGAGGCTACGCCGGCGCTGGTAGATGGGACCGCGGAAACGGCCATCGAGACGCCCACCCCGTCCGGCCCAACCAGCACGCCTTTCGTGGCCTGCACCCTGGACTTGAACATCTCCGAGCCCCGCGGCGGCGGATTCGTCAGCGGCAATGTCTCTTTCTCGGGGACGGCTGATTTCGCCAACTTCGGCAGTTATACGTTGGAGGCCAACGGGCCGGAGACCAGCGGGCAGTGGGCTTCTCTGACCGGACGGTCGCCAGACAGGCCGGTGCGGGACTCGTTTTTAGCCAGCGTCAATCTCAGCCAATGGCGATCAGGGCCGTACCTGATCCGGCTGCGGGGCACTGATAGTTTCGGGACGGACGTTGGCTACTGCGTGATTCAGGTGACCCTGAACAATTAGGGCGGGATTTACTCTTCTTCTTCCCCGGAGACAGCCCATTCGTAAAAACAGAGCTGGGTGCTGCCGTAGCGGCGCTGATCGTAGAGGCTGAGGTTTTCCAGCGTCTGCGGACGGTACTCTTTGGGATCGATCTGCACCACCACCACCCCGTCGGGGGTTAGGAAGGTCTCGGGCGCCTGGTCCAGCCGCTTGAGGGCGTCCAGCCACATCTGCTTGTACTGCGGCGGGGCCACGTAGATGAGATCAAAGGGGCGCCCCCGGAAGCGGTCCAGATAGCCGAAAGCGTCGGACTGGATCACCTGGGCGCCGTCGGTAAGGCGAGTGTGTTCCAGGTTTTCCTGGATGGTGCGGATGGCGGCGCGGACGCTGTCGATGAAGATCACCTCGGCAGCCCCGCGGCTGAGCGCTTCGATACCCACCTGCCCAGTGCCGGCAAACAGATCCAGCCAGCGGGCGCCTGCCGCCTGCTGCCCCAGGATATTGAACAGATTCTCTTTGACCCGATCCATGATGGGACGGGTGCTATCACCAGGCACCTTCTTCAGCCGGCGCCCTTTGGCAGTTCCACTAATCACTCTCATAAGATCACCGTCCCGATTTGCACAGCTATACGAAAACTCATCGCGAATGGACCGACAGGGTCAGCACCCGGAAATTATCGCCGATTTGGGTGCCGCTGTCATCCAGCAGCGGCAGACGCCACCCTTCACTCTGCACCCACATGCCCACGGAGACAGCGTAATCGCCGGGGGGCAGCCCTTCCGGCAGTTTCAGCTGGTGGTCATCTCGGACGTATTTGTCCAGCGGCCATCGCTTGGTGGGGAACTCACCGGGGTTGAGCTTGTCTGATTGGGTCACCAGCCGCCCGCTGACATCGATGAGATGGACGAATACCTGGTAGTTGATCTCCATCTCCGTCTGCGCCTGCCAGTAGAGCGACAGCGAGACGGTGTCGCCGGCGGCGGGCGCCAGGCTGTCGATATCGTAGCCGATCAAGGCGATCTGGTCATCGAAGTCGGCGGCGGTCATGAAATCGGCCACCTGCAGATCCCCCGGGGTCGATTGGTGATGGAGCAGCCCGGTGGGCGTCAGCAGCAGCAGCGAGGCGATCAAGGCGATCAACAAGGGCAACAGAGGAACGCCCCACCCCGGCAGCGGCTCCAGCGGCAGCGCCTCGGCCGGCTCCGAAGCGGCAGCGGCCCCCATCTTCCAACCGACCAACAGGGTGATCAGCAGCGCCGTCCAGCTGAGGGCGGCGGCGGCGGTACGTGACGGGGTGCTGCCGAAGGTGATATCGACCTGGTGCTCCCCCGCCGGCACCGGCACCACGATGAACCCTTCAGGCATCCCCAGCTCGATCTCGACCGGCTGGCCGTCGACGGCGGCGCGCCAGCCGGGGAAATCGAATTGGAACAGCCGCAGCAGGAAACTTTCCGGGGTGGAGATATGGTAGCGGGTATCCAGCGGGGTCAGGTTTTCCGCGGTCACCTCGGCCCCCTGGGGGACCATCCCCGGCGCCCGGTTGACCCGGTCCAGCGTCTGGCCGGTGAACAGCGCTTCCATCATCTGGTCGTTGCGCCGGGGGATAACCGCCGCCGTCGCCGGCACAAAGTCGGAGGTGGAGGTGGTCCCCAGCCAGCGCCCTTTCTGCTCGATGAGCGACATGCGTAAGGTGCTGACGTCGCCGAACTCAGTCCAGGGTGCCGGCTGGCTCAAGGGGAGCCCCAGGAAGATGGGCAGCAGCACCAGCAAAGGCAGCAGCGCCGCGCTCAACGGGCCGCGGCGGCCGTCCACCCTTTCCGCGCCCAATCGGGCCGTGCCGGCCATCCTGAGCAGCGCCTCGGTGCCGGCGCCGGCCAGCACCGCCAGCAGCGCCGCCGCCGCCCCCAGCAGCCGCCAGGGGAACTGAAAATAGGGCAGGAAAGGGAGTTTCTCCCAAATCAAGGTCGATACCGGCAGCATCAGGAAAAGCAGCGCCAGCGCCGCCAGGGCGAAGAAACGCAGCTGCCGGGGGTGTCGGACCCGGCGCAGGGCCAGGAGCAGCAGTCCGGCGGCGCCTAATACCCATTGGGCCACGCCCAAATTGAAGCGAAAGGCCGGTTCCGAGGCGGCCCAGTCCAGCCGCAGTGAGAAGGAAAGCATCTCTGTGAGGCTGAGAAAATGGGTGCGGAAATCGAAATTGTCGCCGGCGCCGATGAGGGTGTTGAGATTGACCGCGTCTCGCTCGGCAATGACCGGCAGCCAGAAGAAAGCGGCCAGCGCCAGGCCGGTGAACAGCGCCGCCAGCGGCAGGAAGCGGCGGCGGTCAAGATGCGCCTCCCCAGGCCCCTCAGGGAACAGCAGCATCCAGGCGGCCCAGCCGGCCAGCAGGGCGAAGAAGAGCAATGCCATCAGGTTGTGGCTGAGGATGACCGCGGCGGTGGCCAGCACTGCCGCCGCCCAGCGCCAGCGGGTGGGACGGCGGCGCAGCCGGTCGACGGCCCATAGGGCCATGGCAAAGGCGCCGAAGCTAAACGATTCGGCCAGCACCCCGCGGGCGTGGGGATCGATGTATTGAATGTAAGGGGCGTAGAGGTAGGCGGCGGCGGCGACGTAGCCGGCGGCCCGCCCCCAGTTGTCGCGGACGAAGCCGTACATCCCCAGCCCGGCCAACAGCATCCCCAGGATGAAGACCGCTTTGACCCCGGCGACGGCGTCGAACCAGGGCATAATCTCCACCAGGAAGCCGAGGTAGTAGGTCAGCGGGGCGTAGTAGTTGAAGATAGGGTAGCCGTAGCCGTGGTAGAAATTGGGCGCCCAGCGTGGGTACAGCTCGCCGCCGCGGATCAGCAGGCTGAGCTCGTGCAGCCGGAAGACGTGCAGCTCGGCATCGGTCTCCTGGGGCAGCCCCGGGCGGCTGATGAAGGGCAGCACCGCGATGACACAGATGGCCAGCAGGATGATAAACCCGGGGTCTACCCGGCTGAAGGTTTTCTTCAATCGCGCCATAATTTACCGCGGAACTGGTCTGCCTTGCTCACTGCCGATAAACCGAAAGCGTGAAACATGAAAAGGGGGCCTTTCACGTTTCACGCTTCTCCTGACTATAAAGAAGGGCTGCCGGGACAGCAATCAGCCCCTTAAGCGACAATCAGCTCGACGATTTGGTCGGGGTGTTCAGCTACCTGAACACCAGCCGCCCGCAGCGCCGCTTCCTTGCCGGCAGCGGTGCCGCTCTTGCCTTCGACGATGGCGCCGGCATGGCCCATGCGCCGTCCGGGAGGAGCGGTGCGCCCAGCGATGAAGGATGTCACGGTCTTGCTCATGTGCTCGGCGATGTAGGCAGCGGCCTGCTCTTCGGCATTGCCGCCGATCTCGCCGATCATGATGATCTGTTCGGTCTCGGGGTCGGCTTCGAACATGGCCAGCACGTCGATGAAGTTGGTGCCGTTGATGGGGTCGCCGCCGATGCCCACGCAGGTGGATTGGCCCAGGCCGCGCTGGGTCAGGGCGTCGATGACCTCATAGGTGAGGGTGCCGCTCTTGGAGACCACGCCGACATTGCCCGGCTTGACGATGGAAGCGGGGATGATGCCCACTTTCGCCTGTCCGGGGGTGATCAGGCCGGGGCAGTTGGGGCCGATCAGCCGGGTGCTCTTGTTTTCCAAATAGGCGCGGACCCGGATCATGTCCAGGACCGGGATCCCTTCGGTGATGCAGACCACCAGGGGCAGCCCGGCGTCGACCGCTTCGTATACCGCGTCAGCGGCGAAGCGGGCGGGGACAAAAATGACCGAGGCGTTGGCGCCGGTTTCGACAGCCGCGGTCTTGACGGAGTCGAAGACCGGCACTTTGCCCAAACCGTCGCCGGGGTCGAACAGCTCGCCCCCCTTGCCCGGGGTAACGCCGCCAACGATATTTGTGTGGGCAGCCAACATATTTTTGGTGTGGAAAGCGCCCTCGCGGCCGGTGATCCCCTGGACCAATAATCTTGTGTTTTTATCAACCAGAATACTCATGTTATGAACCTCTCACCGCGGCGACCGCTTTGCGGGCGGCGTCGGACAGGGTGACCGCCGTCTCCATATTGGCATCCGCCAGGATTGCCCGCCCTTCTTCTGCGTTTGTACCGACCAGGCGCACCACCATGGGCACGTCGGTCTTGATCACTTCCAGCGCTTCGATAATCCCCCGGGCGACTTCGTCACCGCGGGTGATGCCGCCGAAGATGTTGAACAGGACCGCTTCCACCTTGGGGTCTGACAGAATCAGACGCAGGGCGGTGGTCACCTGCTCCGCTTTGGCGCCGCCGCCGATGTCGAGGAAGTTGGCCGGCGCGCCGCCGAACAGCTTGATGATGTCCATAGTGGCCATGGCCAGGCCGGCACCGTTGACCATGCAGCCGATGCTGCCGTCCAGCTGGATGAAGTTGAGGCCGCTGGCCCGCGCTTCGCGCTCAGAGGCGGTCTCTTCGGCCACATCGCGCATCTCGGCCAGGCGAGGCTGCCGGTAGAGGGCGTTGTCATCGATCGACATCTTGCCGTCGACCGCCAGCAGTTTGCCTTCGCCGGTGATCACCAGCGGGTTGATCTCGGTCAGGGAGGCGTCATTGGCCTGGAAACAGGCGTAAAGCCCTTTGACCAGCTTATCGAAATCGCGCCACAGATTGCGGGGCATCCCCATGGTCGAGGCCAGGTAGGTGGTCTGATAGCTGCGCACACCTAGCTCGGGTTCGATGTGAACGGTGACGATCTTCTCAGGGGCGGTCTCGGCGACCTCTTCGATATCCATGCCGCCGGCAGCGGAAGCCATGATCATGGGCAGGCGGCGGGCGCGGTCGATCAGCACCGCCAGGTAGATCTCCTGGGCTATGCCCGGGGCTTGCTGGTCAATGAGCACCCGGCGGACGTCGAAATCTTTGATCTTCAAGCCCAAAATCTGGGAAGCCATCTCTTCGGCTTCGTCCGGGCTGTTGGCCAGCTTGACCCCGCCCGCTTTCCCGCGGCCGCCAGTCAGTACCTGGGCTTTGACTATGACACGGCCGCCTAGTTCCCGGGCGATTTCCCTGGCCTCGTTCGGTGTCGTGGCAACTTCACCGGCGGGAATGGGCACACCATGTTCAGCAAATAAACGTTTTGCTTGATACTCGTGCAGATTCACTTACAAACTCCTTGAAATCAGCGTAACATGACGCCGGCCTCCAGCCGTTTTCGGCGGCGTGACTTGCGCGGTCAGAAAGAGGCGGGCTTCGCTGAAGATTACAATTTTGCTCTGTTAATGGAACAAACCATTATATCACGTCCCAGAGCCATTCGACATCTAAAACTGCGGCGGATGGGACGGCATTATCGCTGGTGCGCCCGCAGATAGGCGGCGATGACATCGGCAGCCAGCTGGTTGCCGGCCTGGTTCCAGTGGGGATCGGCGTAGTGGTACAGCTCTCCACTGGCAACCTGTTCCTGCCAGAAGGCGGGAGAGAGGTTGAGAAACGGGATGTGGTGCTCAGTGGTGAAATCTTCCATCAGCTTCATCTGGGCGCGGTGGTTTTCGGTGAAGGTATCGTAGCTGAGGTAATCGGGCTGCCACTGCAGGGTGCCGTGGTCCCCCTCGCTCAGATTGACCGTCACCGTCCGGGCCAAGATGTTGTTGACATCCTGGGGATCCCAGACCCGAGACCAGACCATGTGCTCCTTGCTGGGGATGTAGACGACCAGCAGCCGGGCGCCCTGCGCCTGGACCAGGCTGCTCAGCTCAATCAGGGCATCGCCCATTTGGGCGAATTCGTCCGAGCGGGCCAATGTCTCGTAGCCGGCGCTCAAAGGGAGCAGATGGATGTCTTTCAGTACCGTCTGCTGCTCGCCGACTTCCGTGCTGAAACTGATCGGGTAGCGGTAGCCGGCGGCATCGGCGTCTTCCACCGGCATGGGGTGAAGCTTCTCCCCCAGGTAGTGGAGCAGATGAGGGGTGAGCAGCCGGCGGCTCCAGGGGACTCCCTGCAAGTCAAACTCTTTCCAGTTGAGCCCGCTGTCCCGCCGCTCCAAATATTGGGCGATATTGATCAGGTCGTTGCCCTCAAAGAACATCAGCAGAACCCAGTCGGGATGCTTGTCCAGGCCGTACATCTTGATCGCTTCCGCCTCGTTGAGGGTGCTCCAGCTGGGGGCGCCCAGGGTGAGGATGTCGGCGCCGGTCTGCTGGCCCAGCAGCTCGATCCAGGTTTTGGGGGCGGTGCGGACGGTGAAGGAGTCACCGGCGATGACGATGTCGTATTTATCCCCCCATTCATATTGGTTGTTGGGGAAGCCCATTTCGTCGGTGTGGAATTCATACCAGAAGGCGTCGCTGCGTCCGGTGGGAGCGGTACTGTCGCCAGCATTGGCCAGATGGGGGTCGGCGGGGTCCCACATCCCTTCCAGCTTGAAGCCAGGCTGGTAGCGGTAGCCGATCCTGACCGGCTTGTCGTAGATGAAATACGGCTGGCAGTCGTAGGTGCCGATGAGCGGGTCAGAGGCGCAGACGTCCATCGGGATCAGCTGGTACAGCTTTCGCAGCCCAAACTCAATGGAGAGGAAGACGAAAAGCAGCGACAGGAATAGGGGTACCAGTACATTGGCCAATTTGCGCCCATCGGCGCGGGCTGCTGGCGGGTTGGTTTCTTCGATGTTCATAGATGACGCGGCCATCCGCTGGCTGGCCTGCCGGATGGCATCACTCCTATCATGCAAAGAAGCCAGGCTGTCCTTGAACAACCTGGCTTCCTACGCTTCATCATAATGATTCTTAGCAGTTTAGCCTAGCCTGATGCGCGAAGCGGAGTTCCCGTATCAAGCGTGGTGACCGCTGGCGCCTACTCGGTGCCGGGGGTTGGCTCTGGCTGCGTGGTATCGGGCTGATCAGGCGCTGGAGTCGGCTGCGCTAAGAACTTGGGATCGAGGGTCGGCACGCTTGGCACCCGGCTGCGCCAGAATTCAAACGTCTCGACATTCCCGGTCAGGGCGACATCAATCGCACTGGTCAGGATCTCAATTTTCTTTTGCTGCAGGGTTGACTCAGACAAAGGCCGCACTTCCCGCCCGGTAACCTGCATGATGTAATATCGGGCAGTTTCCGGGTCGTCTCCGCTGGAGAGGATATCAGTGGTACTGTTCAGCTCCTGGGAGAAGATGATGTCAGCAATGCTTTCACCAAAAGTGGCCACCATGTCGTCCCGGGTACGCCAGGTGATTTCCGAGGCGGTGCCGGTCAGTTCCAGCTCGTCAGGAGTGGAACGCAGCGTGGTCCAGATTTCCTGGTAGTCGCCGTCGCTGATGAGGGCCATCGCCTCGTTGGCGGACTCCTCATTATCGAAGACGATTAGGGAAACGGAAGCTTGCTCAGCTTCGGTATCCAGGTCGCTGTCGGCCGCCAAAGCGTCCATCAGCTGGGTTTGAATCAGCTGATTGCGGGTCGATTCGCGGAACAGCTCGGCGTCAACGCCCAAATCCTTAAACTGCTGCAGTAATTCATCGTACTGCTGATTGAAGGACTCTTCGGAGACCGGGGTCGCGGTCGGCCGCGGGGTGGCGGCAGGCTCGTCCGATTCCGACGGGGCCGCTGTGGGCTGCGGAATGGTGGTCGGTGAGGCACCGCCGTAGTAGTTGAAGCTGGCGCCAATTTCGCTCTCGACATCAGCATCGGAGACGGTGATACCGCGCCCTGCTGCTAATTGACGGGCAGCGACTTCATCAATCATCTGATCCAGTACGCCTTCAGCGAAGGTCTCTTCATCCAGCAGCTCCATGATATATTGGCCAGCAAACTGCTGGATAATACCTACGTCGCCGCCGAATGCGTCATACTGGTTTTCCAGAAGAACGATGCGCTGAGCTCTTTCATAGCTGACCCGATCCTGCCAATCGTTGAGGGCGATATCTTCGCCGTTGACGACGGCCACGGCTCGGCTTGGCGCAATGATCAATTCATTTACAATTGCCACCACGAGAAGCAGCCCCAGCAGACCGGCGACTAGATAGACCGCCATCCTAATCTGCCGGGTCTGTTCTTCATTCTTACGGGCAATCAGAATGTCCTTGCGCGTCTGGCGCTCACCTTCTGTGGATGTGTTTATACGCTGTTTTGCCATCAGATTTATTCAGCTAGCTTATTCGGATAAGAATGGAAGCAGCGCCAGGTGACGGGCGCGCTTAATAGCAACAGCTAGACTGCGCTGGTGCTTGGCACAGGTCCCGGTCTGCCGGCGAGGACGAATACGACCATACTCGTTCATGTAACGACGAATGGACTCATAGTCCTTGTAATCGATTTCTCGTTTGTCTACACAAAAACCGCAGAACCGTTTTCTCTGCTTGCGGTAACGCCCACCACGTTCACCACGTTCACCACCTTGCGACGGTCCGTCATCAGACCGGCCGCGGGAACTTCTATAGCCCATGATAACCTCCATGGATTTGTAGCTTGCAGCGCTGGCAGCCAGTTGGCTGAAATGCGCTGCCTAATATTTCCAATTAATGTCAATCAGAGATGCTGGGCGGCTGACCTGCCGCGCGGGGCTCCATCGGGAGCGCCTAACGATCAGCGGTGAAGCTGACGCCGGGCCGCGAGTCTCTCCGCTCCAGCCCCAGAGGGCATCCCAATGTAAGGGATGCCGTGTCAAGGGCTCGCACCGGCAGAGGCCATGACCGCTTGACCGGTCGGGCCAGCTGCTTTCCGACAACTGGGCCCGCTCAGAGGCGGCGGCCATCTTGTAATGCCCATGCTGATGCCGAGCCAAAGCCACCACAGGTTAGGCCTCTTTCCGCACTACTAAGTAGCGCAGCAGATCCTCAACGTATTGCATGTTTCGTTCGAGTTCAGTGATAGCACTGGGATCGATCGATGCTTCATACATTACGTAATAACCTTCAGTGAACTTCTTGATTGGATAGGCCAATTGGCGCATACCCCAATGGTTCTGAACGGGCTTATTTTCCTCAGCGGCTTCTGGCGCCATCCAATTGCTAATACGTTCGATTAGCTCGGTACGGGCCTCATCGGCCAACTGCGGCTGAATAATAATGGTTACTTCATAATCGCGCACGTCTGTTGATACCTCCTTTCCTCGGAATTACTCGGGCGAGATTTGCTCTTGGTCAGGCCAAGAGCGGAAAGCAGCGAACAAAGCATATTCTTTTGTTGCTGTACAACAAGCGAAGTATTCTACCACGCTTTCAAATTACAACAAGAGCAGATTTGGGTTATAATAGCCAGCACTCATCTGAACGATTAGGCGAGAGAATCGGTTAAGAACCGCTGGGTGCCGGCCTGCCGCGGCAGGTGCCACGATGGGCTATTTGGGAGCCGGCGGCATCACGCGCGTCCCTTCCACCAGCAGCCGCGGCCCAGCACTCAAAAAGAGGTAAACGAATGAATACAGACAGTGGGCCAAACGCGTCCACCGATACCATGGAACATCATCAACCAGTGATTCAGCTGAACAGCCCCAGCGCCGGCAAAAGCGCCATATGGGTGCTGGCGGCCGTGATCGTGGGCTTCCTGCTGCCGGTGTGCAGCTGCGCGGTACTGATGGCCGCCGGCATCACCGGGCTGGGCTTCCTGGGAAGCTCCTCCAGCACCAGCTCCACCGGCACCGGCGACGCCGTGGCGGTGGTCAAGGTAGAAGGGGCGATCAGCAGCGGCGACAAAGAGGACTACTCCACCGGCGCGGTCAGCGGCATGGTCATCGAGGATCTGCGCCAGGCAGCCGAAGATGTCACCGTGAAGGCGATTGTGCTGCGGGTGGACAGCCCCGGCGGCACCGTCACCGGCTCTGCCCAGATCTATGAGGCGCTGCTGGCGATGGACAAGCCGGTGGTGGTCAGCATGGGCGGGGTGGCCGCTTCCGGGGGGTATTACGTCAGCGCCCCGGCAGATTTCATCTACGCCCGAGCAGATACGGTCACCGGCAGCCTGGGGGTGATCATGACCCTTTACAACGCCGAAGAGCTGATCAGCGAGATCGGAGTAGACGTGATCACCATCACCAGCGGCCCCAACAAAGCGATGGGCAGCAGCTGGGATGAAATGAGCCCGGAACAGCTGGAGATTTTCAACCAGTTTATCGACGAGTCGTACAACGATTTCGTCCAGATCGTGGCCGACGGCCGGGGGCTGGATGTGGAGCGGGTGCGTGAACTGGCCGACGGCCGCATCTACTCGGGCCGGCAGGCGGTAGACAACGGGCTGGCTGACGGCCTGGGCAACCTGGATGACGCCGTACAGAAGGCTGCCGACCTGGGCGGCATCACCGGCACCCCACGGATTATTGAATACCAGCATATCCCCCCATTCGAGCAGCTGTTGTTCGGCATCAGCAGCCGCATCGCCTCCAGCGAGGCTGACCAGATTATCGAGACATTCACCAAATTCACCACACCATCAATCGAGTATCGCTATGTCGGACCGTAACAACACCCCGGCGGGAGCCCCGCCATCCTTCGATCAGGAACAACAACGTAAACGATGGCGGAGCCATCTGCTGCGGGGCACCGCCCTGCTGATGCTGCTGACCGCGGCGCTGCATGCCGGCGCGGTTCGCCAGCGGGCAGAGGCCCAGGGGCAGACCCGGCTGGTGCTGGCCTTTTATTATGCCTGGTACAACCCGGAGTCGTTTGGCCCTGGGATCACCCCATTCCAGCCCCCCTCCCCGTATTATTCCACCGACGGCGGCACCATCCAGCGGCATGTCAATGAAGCCCGCTCTGCCGGCATCGATGGGTTTGTGCAGAGCTGGTACGGGCCGCAGACCGATTACAACCAGACGGAAACGAATTTCCAGGTGCTGCTGAACACCGCCTCAGCCAGCGGCTTCTCCGCGGCGGTGGACTTCGAAGTGGGCAGCCCCTTCTTCGCCAACAACGACGACCGCATCGCCGCCCTGCGCAGCCTGTTGAGCACCCATGTCAACCATCCGGGCTACCTGCGGGTCGACGGCAAGCCGGTGATCTTCTTCTGGGCCAACTGGCTGCTGACGGCGGACGAATGGGTGACCATCCGCAGCACGGTGGACCCCGACCGCAACACAATCTGGATCGCCGAAGGGGGCCAAGTGGCCTACCTTAACGCTTTTGACGGGCTGCACCTGTACAACATCGCCTGGTCGGAAAACCCGGCAGGCACCGCGGCGGCATGGGCAGCCAATACCCGGGCAGCGGCGGCTACCTACGGCGGCTACAAATATTGGGTGGCCACGGCGATGCCGGGGTGGAACGACACCTTGCTGCCCCGAGGGGATGCCGCCTTCTCCCGCGACCGGGTCAACGGCGACTACTACCGGGCCACCTTCGGCGGGGCGGCAGCCAGCGCGCCCGATATGTTGATCATCACCTCGTTCAATGAGTGGATGGAAGGGAGCCAGCTGGAACCCAGCGTGGAATACGGCAACCAATACCTGCAGCTGACCGCAGAATTGAGCGGCGCTTACAAGGCGGGCAGCCTGGGGGTCCCTCCTCCCCCGCCGGTACAGGCGGCAGCCACCGCCACCACCGAGGGGCAGCCGGCGGCGACCTTCACCCCGGAAGGGCCGGCGGTGACGGCGGCACCGACTGAGATCCTGCCCACCTGGACACCGGTGCCGCCCACGGAAACGCCGCTGCCCACGGCCACCGCCACCGCGTTCGCCACTCCTACCGCCCGCCCGGACGGACGGATCCTGTATACGGTGGCCCCCGGGGATACCGCTATCTCCCTGGCGGAGCGGTTCAATGTGCCCCTGTATGACCTGCTGGGATACAACGAGCTGACCATTGCCGACCAGCTGACCGTGGGGCAGACGCTGATCATCGGCTATTCGGTGCTGCCCGACGGCTCGACGGTGCCGCTGGGATTGCCCCGTGCCCGGGTGCGTCCGGACGGCACTATCGTCCATATCGTCGCTGCCGGCGACACCCTGGCGGTGATCGCGGCGACGTATGAGTTAACTTTCGATCAGCTGTTTGAGCTCAGCGGGCTGAAGATGGACAGCGTACTGCTGCTGGGGCAGGAGATCCTGGTGGGCAGGCGGCCCAGCCCTGAGTCGGTGGGCGGTTCCACCGATTCGCCGGAGGACGGCTCCGATTTGACGCCGGAACCATCGGTGACGCCGATGGAAATGGCGGCGGCGGCTCCGGCCCAAAACCCGACGGCGACGGCGATCGTGGTGCCCACGATCACCCCGATGCCGACGGCGGCGGCGGCCCCGCAGAGCAGCGACCTATCGGGCTACGCCGGCTTGATCCCGTTGATCATCGGGGTCATCGGGCTGCTGGCGCTGACCGGCTTCGCCTTCCTTTACCTGGGAAAGAACCGCTGAGTTTGGGCGTTGGCTGCCGCCGGCCTACTCGGGCAGCAGGGCAACGCCCAGGACTTCCTGCAGGTTGCGGCAGCGGATCACTTCCAGTCCCTTGGGGAAATCGACGGAGCGGGTCCGGGCTGAACGGGGGACCACGCACCGTTTGAAGCCTAGTTTGACCGACTCCTTCAGGCGGGCTCCCAACTGGCTGGTGGCCCGCAGTTCGCCGCTGAGGCCGATTTCGCCGACGAAGGCCATGTCGGCAAATACCGGCCGATCGCTCAAGCTGCTGGCGATGGCCACCGCTACCGCCAAATCGGCTGCCGGCTCGTCGATCTGCAGCCCGCCGACCACATTGACGAACAGATCTTTGTCGTAGAGGCGCAGGTTGACCCGCCGGGAAAGCACCGCGGTCAGCAGCAGCATGCGGTTGTAATCGACCCCATTGGCGGTGCGGCGGGGATTGGGGAAAGAGGTGGCGCTGGCCAGCGCCTGGATCTCGACCAGCAGCGGGCGGGTCCCTTCCATGGTGACGGCGATGGCGGAGCCTGGGGCGTTGACCTGCCGCTCCGCCAGGAACGCCTCCGACGGGTTAGCCACTTCCACCATCCCCTCTTCGACCATCTCAAAGACGCCCACCTCGCTGGTGGCCCCGAAACGGTTCTTGACCCCGCGCAGCAGCCGGTAGCGGTGAAAAGGGTCCCCTTCCAAATAGAGGACGGTGTCGACGATATGCTCCAGGACGCGCGGGCCGGCGATGGCCCCCTCTTTGGTGACATGGCCTACCAGGACAATGCTGATCCCGGAATTTTTGGCCAGCTCCTGCAGCCTGCCGGCGCATTCCCTTACCTGGGCTACACTGCCGGGTGACGAGCTCTTATCTTCCACATAGGTGGTCTGGATGCTGTCCACGATGACCAGGACCGGTTTGATATCGGTGATATGGCTGAAGATGGTGTTCAAGTTGGTTTCGGTGACCAGGAAGAGCTCATTGGCGGCCAGCTTCAGCCGGTCGGCGCGCATCTTGAGCTGGTGGGCACTTTCCTCGCCGGAGACATAGAGCACCGGGCCGTGGAGGTTGGCGGTCATGGCGGCGACGTTGATCAGCAGGGTCGATTTGCCGATGCCGGGGTCGCCGCCGACCAGGATCAAGGAGCCGGGGACGATGCCGCCGCCCAGCACCCGGGAGAACTCGGCCAAGGGGAGCTGCATCCGCTGGTGGCCGTCGGCGGTGACATCAGCCAGGCGAAGCGGTTTGCTGGCCTGCCGTCCTACGGCACGGGGGTTCTTGACATCGGCGGCCTTTACCCCCTGGTCGACGACCTCTTCCACCATGGTGCCGAATTCGCCGCAGCGGGGGCATTTCCCCATGAACGCAGGGGTAATCCGGCCGCAGCTGCTGCATTGAAATTGGGTATGTCGTTTGGCCATCAGTCACTCCTGAAATATTACTGGTACCTGTGTAATCTTGGTGGGCTTTGGGGGCTATGCTATACTCTGACCCGTGATAGATTGGATCTCGGTTCTGGTAAACAGTTTCTGGATTTTCGGGTTGGCCATCCTGTTAGCCGCATTCAGCCATCATTACTGGTTGGCTCCCCAACAAAATCGGACCTTGAGGCAGCAGCTCGATCAGCCAGCTTTCCTCAAGTTCTTTTGGCTTGGGTTCATATTTGTCACCATTGGACTTGCCGGCACCAGCCAGCGAGGCTGGGAAACCGGTGTCTGGATAATAATGCTATTGATCAGCATCGTCAATCTCTACTCTACTATCCGCGGCAGGCAGTAAGGACTCTTTTTTCATGGAACTCAAGCGATATTGGGCGCTGATCTGGCGCTGGTTGTGGCTCATCGTTCTCGGCGTCTTAGTCGCCGGCACCACGGCGTATTTGGTCAGCAGCCGGATGACCCCGGTTTACAGCGCCTCCTCTCGATTATTGATCGACCAGGCGCCGGGGAGCAGCAGCGGCAACGAGTATTCGCAGGTCCTGCTGGAGCAGCGGCTGGCGCTCACCTACATCGAGCTGCTGAAGACCCGCCCGGTACTGGAAGAGACGATTCTACGGCTGGACCTTCCTTTGACGGCTGGCCAGCTCAGCTCCATGATTTCAGTGAGCGCCCCTCAGGACACCCAGATCATCGTGCTCAGCGTCGAGGATATCGATCCGCGGCGAGCGGCAGATATTGCCAATGAGCTGGGGGCGGTTTTTGTGGACAGCAACCAGGAGCGTCAGAATCTGCGCTACGCCGGCCCGATCGCCAACTGGCAGCAGCGGCAGGAAGAGGTCGGAGATGAAATCGAAGCGCTGGAGATCGAAATCAGCTCGCTGGGGACGCCGGCAACTGCGATTGAGCAGTCGGCGCTGTCACGCCTGGAAGTCCATCTAAATGAAGCCCAAATCCGCTATACCGAGGCGTTTAACAACCTCAACGATTTGCAGGTGGCCCAGGCGAAAGAGAGCAGTAATATCGTTCAGGTGGAGCCAGCCAAACCGTCTTTCGGGGCGATCCGGCCCAGAACAACGACAAACACCCTGCTGGCTGCCGTCACCGGGGGCATGCTGGCGCTGGGCATTATCTTCTTGATCGAATACCTGGATGACACCGTGAAGACGCCTGACCAGGTGGCGGCCGATACCGGCTTATCCACACTGGCAGCGATCGCCGAAATTAAAGCGAACGGCGACGCCAGACGTCTAGTCACTATCTCCACACCCCGAGATCCCATCTCGGAAGCGTACCGAGTGCTGCGAACCAACTTGGGGTTTGCCGCCATCGACGGCGGGCTGAAAAGCGTCCTGGTTACCAGTTCTTCACCTGGAGAGGGCAAATCAACGACGGCGGCCAACCTGGCAATAGTGGCGGCGCAGACCGGCAAGCGGGTGATTCTGGTCGATGCCGACCTGCGGCGGCCGACACAGCACAACATTTTCGATTTGCCTAACAACCGCGGCTTGACCACGGCGGTTTTTTACAAAGACACGGATATTCAGAAGCATTTTCAGGCCACGGAGGTACAAGGGCTTTCGGTGTTGACCAGTGGACCTCTGCCGCCCAATCCCTCGGAACTGCTCAGCTCACAGCGGATGCACAAGCTGTTGAAGGATTTGGAGCAGGTGGCGGATATGGTGGTTATTGACTCGCCGCCGGTATTGACGGTGGCGGACGCCACCATTCTGGCAACCCAAGTTGGCGGCACCGTGTTGGTAATCGAAGTGGGTAAGACCCGCCGAGATACATTCCTGGAAGCGGTAAATCGGATTCACAAGAGCAGCGGCACCCTGTTCGGCGCGGTGATGAACCTGCTGAAGCCAAAAGGATCAAGCTATTACTACTACAACTACTACTACCACAGCCAATATTACAGCAGTGATGGGCAGCATGAAAAACGACGCAGGCGATCAGATCAGACCAAAAAACGTTCGTGGCGCAACGTGTTCGGCAGACAGTGAGCGGCATGCCTGGTTCGCCACAGCTATCCCGGTCATCAGGCTTTCTGCAGATCTCCGGCGCCTTGTGGTTGGTGGTGGGCATCGGCCTGATCTTGTACCATTTCGCCAATCCGGCGTCCATCCAGATCGAGTGGGATACCGCCACGGAGTTGGATACCGCCGGCTTCTACATCTATCGCGCCGGCCAGCCAACAGACGAGTTTCAGCGGGTCAATCAGAAGATGATACCCAGCGTGGGCAACGCCACTTCCGGCGGATCCTACAGCTATGCCGACGAAGATGTGGCTGCCGGGGAAACCTATTACTATCTCCTGGAAGAGGTCGAAAACGACTCATCGGCAAACCGGTATGAAGATGAGATCTTTTCCTATACTGTTCCCCAGAATTGGGGATTAATCACCATTTCAGTAATCAGCATGTTGGTCGGTCTGGCGATGCTGCTGACCGGCATACGGCCCGAAGAAAAGCGATGAGCAGGACTAACCGCACCCCTAAACTGGCCCCGGATTTAATCTGGCGCACCCTTGATGATGATGCCATTATCGTTTCACCCAAAGTCGGCAAGGTCCGAGTGCTCAACGGCATCGGCACCTCCATCTGGAAACTGCTGGCGGAAGGCCAGCAGCGGGAAGAAATCGAGGCAGCCCTGGTCGATGCTTACCAGACCACGCCTGAGCAGCTTCGCGCCGACATCGATCGCTTTTTTCAGGAGCTCAGCGAACGAAATCTACTGGTGTGGGACCGCTAGGCAAATACACGCGGTCACAGGCAGCATCATGGCTAGGCCAAACATCCTCATGAGGAAGTTCCATTGAGAAAGAGACGGCGGATTATAAAGCTGGCTGTGGCAGCCCTGGCAGCAGTCCAGCTGCTTTGGATGTTGATGCACAGCAGTTGGACTGCTGCGAAAAGCCAGTCAAGTTCCCCTGCGCTTGCGCAAGAGGCGGACATGCTCGCGCCGCTGGCGACCGTGCAGCGGCTGATTGCCGGCGACCACGGTGTCAGCTTCACCCTGAGCAGCCCCGCCGTCGAAGTGAGCCCGCAGGGTGCGGTGGCTGTCGCCGGCCTTGAGCAGCAGGCGGCCCGGCCAGGGGCGCCGGCACTCCCCTATTTCAGCCGCTACATCGCCCTCCCCCCGCTGGCGGATGTCTCCATTTTGGTAAAAGAAGGGCAGGTCACCAGCATCGAAGTGGGCCAGCTGGCCCCCGCCCCATACCCTGAAATCGCC
This sequence comes from Chloroflexota bacterium, assembly GCA_024640485.1. Classification (GTDB taxonomy): domain Bacteria; phylum Chloroflexota; class Anaerolineae; order Promineifilales; family Promineifilaceae; genus JAHEEY01. The sequence continues at coordinate 20,373 of JAHEEY010000020.1, forward strand.
GGCGGCGCGGCGCCCATTCAAGGTGCCGCCGACGCACCGCCCCGGGCGGAGGCGCTGGGGGGACAGCCCAGCCAGCCGGATCCATCGATCTATTTGAGCGACCGCTGGTACCCTGAAGCGGCTTACTGGCTTTCTGAGCCGCTCTATTACCGCGACCTGCGCCTGGTAGAGCTGCGACTCTACCCGGTCCGCTACCAGCCGCAGAGCGGCCTGCTGCGGCAAGCCGGCGAAATGGCCGTCTCCCTCAGCTTCAGCGGCGCGGATTTCTCAGAAATGAAACCGGCTGCCGGCGACGGCGGCTTCCAGGGGCTTGAGCCGCTGATCCTCAACGGCTCCCAGGTCGACCAATGGCGCAGCCTGCCGGCGGGCCTTGAGCCCAGCTTCCAATCCCCCCTGCCGCTGGGCCAGGAATCGTTCAGCATCCAGGTTGATCAGGATGGGATTTATGAGATCAGCGGCGCGGAGCTGGCCGCCGCCGGCATGACCATCGCCAGCGTCGATCCCGACACGATTGAGATGATGTACCGGGGCGAGCCGGTAGCATACCAGTTCCTGGGGGATGATGATCCGGTGTTGGAGCCGGGCGAACGGTTTCGCTTTTACGGCTGGGCGTTTGAAGGGCCCCGCTCTGAAAAGCAGTTTATCAGCCAGAACGTCTTCTGGCTGTGGGCCGGCGGCAGCCGCAC
>JAHEEY010000021.1 GCA_024640485.1 Chloroflexota bacterium
TCCTTTGGCTCTTCACCACCCTGCATGACCACAGTTGCCGGGATCTTGTCGATGTTGTACTGCTCGGCGATCTCTTTGGCGCCGACGAAGTCATATACTTCCAGGGAGATCAAGTCAGACAACGCTGACACTTCCTCGGCGATCTGCCGGGTCTCCTTGCAGTATTGACATTCAAATTCTTGCGTAAAAACGACCAGCTTGACGGGCCGTTGTAAATTGGCGAATTCTTTGCGTAAATGTTCCTGATCTTCTGATTTGAGTAAAGCCATCGTATTTCTCCATTTTCGTTCTGGGGCCATTGGGCCGTTTCTGTACCATTAGATGTAAACAACCGGAAAAGGTGACATGCTCTTCCGATTTTGCTGCGGGAGCGTCATCCAGGCCACGGATCGGCCGGGCCTAACCGGCCGCGGGAAGCAACCAGCTTCCCACCAGCTGACAGCACCGGTTTTCGGCAGCGTAGGGTGAGTCTAGGGCAGCGGCTCCCTGGCCTTTTCTCGAGGACATTGTGCTGGTGATGCTCCCGATCATATGATAATCGAATTGGCCGTCCCATTTCAACCGCCGTGACCTGTGCCGCTGACAATGCGCTGTGGCACAGCAGTTGATGCCGCCAACCGACCGCTTGTCACCCCCTTTGGGTTGCGCTACACTTCGACTATGCGACTTCAACGGAGGCACTTTCTGGCGCTGCTGGCAGTACTGACCTTGGCGATCGTGTTGGTCTTCAACTATCGCCGCCGCGCCCAGGCTGCCTTCGGCCCAGAGGCCGCCCTCTGCCCCGGGCCCGATGCTTACGGCTACACCTGTGAAAGCGGCGCCGGTTATGCCTATATCGATGCCACCCATGACACCAAGCTGTACCGAGACGACGGCGTAGTGCCCCTGGACCTTCCCTTCCCATTTCTGTTTTACGGCAGCAGCTACCAGCAGCTCTTTATCAGCAGCAACGGAAACCTGCAGTTCGGTTCCGCTACTACCGACTTCAGCAATCAGTGCCTGACCGCAGGGCCGGCTGTCGGGATGGGCAGCATGATCGCGCCGTATTGGGATGATCTAGACCTGACTGCGTTCGGCACCCTGGAATATGAACTGGTTGGCAGCGTTCCAGAAAGAATCCTGGCGATAGAATGGGATGATGTGCCCATCTTTGGCGATGACAGCGATGATCGGGTCACCTTTGAAGTTCAGCTCTTTGAAGAAAACAATAACATCGTCTTCCTCTATGAAGACGCCTCCACCCTTAACGGGTACAACGGCAGCGGCGCCACTGTAGGCCTGCAGAGCGAACGGGACAGGGTCTCGCTGCAGTACGGCTGTGACCAGCCGGTAATTGCCGACGCCAGCGCCATCGCCTTTCCCCACCCCAGCAGCCCCAACCAGGCTATCGGACAGCGGGAAAGCGGCAGCCCAGCGAATCTGCCGGCGGCTAATCTGTCCGCCAAGGGCAAAACGGCAGAGCTGCTGACCATGCTGGACCAATGGGGTCCGTCTAGCCTGCCCCAACTCAGAGCGGAGTGGATACGCGGTCCAGCACCCACCGTGTCACAGTGGCATTGGCTTGACCTTACCGGCGACGGGATCGACGAATTGATCATGATTTGGAACGGCGGCTCCCAGCGGCCGCAGCTGAACCAGCTGGCGGTTGTCGACATGGCGTCGCCAGGTGCCAGCCGCCTGCTGCTCAACCAGCCTCTGTTCGAGAGAAATGTACCCGCGCTTCAGCTTTCATATGCTGAAAGCGCCGACCTGACCCACGACGGGCGCCAGGACATGCTGCTGCGAGACAGCGCCAGCGGCCGGCTGCTGATGCTGACCGCTGAGGACCTCACCCAGCTCCACACCGTCTCGTTTGACTGCGTTGGCCGCTTCCTGATATCAGAACCAAACAGGGACGGTCAGTCGGCCATTACCATGGACGGGTGTCAGGAGCCGGGGCGTATCACCCTATCGTGGACAGGGGACGGTTTCGCCCCAATTCCATAAGCAGTTGCGACGCTTCAAAAGCTATCGCTTTAAGTGCCAAACCACGATCACCTCCTGCAAATGAGCGCCAGCTGATACTATTTCATTGGCCGCTGGAAAGGACTTGCAAACTGATGCCAATGGCGGTACTATGCACCGCAAAAAACCAAAAGTTTGGAGTTACTTTGAATGTTTGAAGTAGATGGCGTTTACGCCAACCGAAACGGAAAATACACGGTCATTGCGATTGATCCACCGAAAATGCATGTCCGTTACGAGAATGGCAGCTATTCAGAACTTAATATGAAGCTGCAAGAGCGAATTTGGCTCAACATCAAGTCGGAAATGGATGCTGAACAGGCCAAACTCGATCGGGCCGCCAACGTGGTGCGACGAGGAATCGCCAAGAACCAACATTTCATTAAAGTGATCAGCCTGCCGGTGGCCAATGAACTGCTGTTCCCTGGTTGGCATGAGCAAATGCTGATGGCCCTCAATCCGATCCAGGCCAGCCGCTTTAATCCCGGCGACCGGGTTATCTGCTACGCGATGGAGGCCAACAGCTTCTTTGCCGTGGCAACTATCACCGGCGCGCCAAAAATCGGCAATCCCAAAGATTATACGTTTACGATTGCCGTAACTGAAGCGCATTTCCTGCCCATAGATATTGACGCCGTTGTACAGAGCCCTGATGAAGGGGTAGACCTTGACTCCGTTGAGTTGGAGGATTACCCTGACTTCAAGAGCCTGCTGGCGCAGCCAGAAAACTTCCTCAGTATCAGTGAAGATGATTTCGAACTGTTAGCCGAGCTGCTGACCGAGCTGTCCGAAGATGACGACAGCCTGGACTTGGCAGACGATTTTGATGATGAGGAAGATGAAGATTAAGTATGGAAAAAGAGTACATTCTGGCCTGCGTTGCCTGGCCCTACGCCAGTGCTGAGATTCACCAGGGAAACGTCACAGGCTCTTATCTGCCGGCAGATATCTATGCCCGTTTTCACCGCCTGAAAGGAAACCATGTACTCATGGTTTCTGGTTCTGACAGCCACGGCACCCCGGTTACTGTGAAAGCGGAAGAAGAAGGCAAGACTCCCCGTGAAGTGTTCGAACATTATCATGCCAACTTCCTGGAGCTGTTTCAGAAGCTGGGGTTGAGCTACGATCTCTTCACCCACACCGACACCGAAAACCACCACACGGTCTCTCAGGACATTTTCAGGGCGCTGATGGCCAACGAGTATCTTTACCGTAAGGTCACCAAGCAGATGTATTCGCCCAGCTCGGGTAAGTTCCTGCCGGACCGGTATGTGGAAGGTACCTGCCCTAACTGCGGCTACAAACGGGCCCGGGGCGATCAATGCGACAGCTGCAACACCTTGTTTGAAAGCGCCAGCGAACTGCTGGAGCCCCACAGCAAGATGGACAGCAGCGCCCTGGAGCTGCGTGACACTGAGCATTTCTTTCTGGACCTGCCGGCGATTGCCGAATTGGGACTGGCGGATTGGATCCAGGAAAACAAGGAGCATTGGCGGCCGCAGGTGCTCAATTTTGCCAGCAACCTGATCCTGAAAGAAGGGCTCATCGGCCGGGCGGTGACCCGCGACATGGAATGGGGTATCCCCGTCCCTGCCGAAGGGTTTGACACCAAGGTGCTCTACGTCTGGTTTGAGGCGGTCATCGGCTATCTCTCCGCTTCCATCGAATGGGCCAAGAATCAAGGGGATCCGGAAGCGTGGAAGGCGTGGTGGTACGGCGACAACGCCCGCACGGTCTATTTCATCGGCAAGGACAACATCCCGTTCCATTCCGTTATCTGGCCTGCCCAGCTGATGGGAATGCAGCGCCTATACGAAACGGATGAAAGCAAACATCTCAACCTGCCCTATGATGTCCCGGCCAATGAGTTCATGAACATGGAAGGGCTGAAGATCAGCGGCAGTATGAAATGGGGCGTCTGGATGCTGGACGCGTTGACCCGTTTCGACCCTGATCCGCTGCGCTATTACCTGACCGCGATCATGCCGGAAACTCGGGACAGCGACTGGAGCTGGGGCGGTTTCGTCGAGCGAAACAATAAGGAACTGGTAGCCAATTGGGGTAATCTGGTCAATCGGGTGCTCAACATGACCAAGAAGTACTTCGGCGGCATCGTCCCCGATCCCGGAGCGCTGACCGACTTGGACAGTGAACTCCTTAGGGCAATCGAGGCTGGTTTTGATTCCGTGGCGGAACGGTACGACGCCTGCAAATTCCGGGCGGCTACCCAGGAGATTCTGCGGCTGTCGTCGCTGGTCAACCAGTATTTAGAGCAGACCAGCCCCTGGACCACCGCCAAAACCGACATGGTCGCCGTCGGCCGGTCGCTGTACACCGCCATTCAGGCGATCAACAGCTTGAAAACGATGTGGGCGCCAATCCTGCCGTTCACCAGCCAACAGCTGCACACCATGCTGGCCGAAGAAGGCCAACTGTTTGGCGAGCAAGCCGTAGAGACTTATCAAGAAGAGACACGAAGCCATCTCGGACTGACCTACCGTGGCGACGGCGCTGTAGGCAGCTGGGAATCGACGAAGATACCGGTCGGTCGGCAGCTGCCCAAGCCCAAACCGCTGTTCAAGCGGCTGGATGCTGAAATTGCTGTCGAAGAGCTGGCCCGTCTGGGCCCCCGCCCTGTCTAAGTGCAATCGGTCATCCCTTTTATCATTAACCGAAAACACCAACAGGCGCATGCAACCTGTTGGTGTTTCATTTCAACCAGCCACTGAGAAGGTGTATTTTGAGCGGCAATAAAGTCATATATTCGATGATGCGGGTGGGCAAGATCGTCCCGCCGAAAAAACAGATCTTACGGGATATTTCGTTATCCTATTTCCACGGCGCCAAGATTGGCGTCTTGGGCTTGAACGGCTCCGGCAAGAGCACCCTGCTCAGAATCATGGCTGGGGTAGACAAGGACTTCCTGGGTGAAGTCACCCTTTCCGCAGGCTATGAAGTCGGCTTCCTGGAACAGGAGCCGCTGCTGGACAATGACAAGACGGTGCGAGAAGTGGTGGAAGAAGGTGTTCAAGAAGTGGTTGATGCCTTGCGCCAATTCGATGCCCTGAACATGAAATTCGGCGAGCCGTTGAGCGACCAGGAGATGAACGATCTCATGGATGAACAGGGCAAACTGCAGGACAAGCTGGACCATATGAAAGCCTGGGATCTGGACAGCCGGCTGGAGTTAGCCATGGACGCCCTGCGCTGCCCGCCGCCCGAGACCCAGATTTCGGTACTCTCTGGCGGTGAAAGAAGACGCGTGGCCCTCTGCCGCCTGCTGCTCAAGGAGCCCGACATCCTGCTGCTGGACGAGCCCACCAACCACCTGGACGCCGAATCCGTATCCTGGCTGGAGAAGCACCTGAAGCAGTACGCCGGCACGGTCATCGCGGTCACCCATGATCGCTATTTCCTGGACAATGTGGCCGGCTGGATCCTGGAACTTGACCGCGGCCACGGCATCCCCTGGAAAGGGAATTACTCATCCTGGTTGGAACAGAAGCAGAATCGTCTGAACCAAGAAGAGAAAGTAGAGTCCCAACGGCAGAAGACACTGCAGCGCGAGCTGGAATGGGTCAGGATGACCCCGAAGGCGAAACATGCCAAGTCGAAAGCCCGTATCACCGCCTATAATAAGCTGGTGGAGCAGGACAACAGCAGAGTCAAGGAAGATTTAGAGATTTACATTCCCCCGGGCCCCCGCCTGGGTGATATTGTCATCCGGGCCGAAGGAATATCCAAAGCGTACGGCGAGAACCTGCTGTACGATGATATGAGCTTCGACCTGCCGCCTGGCGCCATCGTGGGCATTATTGGCCCCAACGGCGCCGGCAAGACCACCCTGTTCCGCACCATCGTGGGGCAAGAGACGCCCGACAGCGGCAAGATGACCGTAGGCGCCACCGTCGTGCCAGCCTATGTCGACCAGAGCCGTGAGGATTTGGACCCGGCCAAGACAGTATGGGAGGAGGTTTCCGAGGGTGAGGAAGTGCTGCAGCTGGGCGGCTGGCGGGTCAATTCCCGCGCCTATGTGGCCCGGTTTAATTTCGCCGGCACCGATCAGCAGAAGCGCGTAGGCGCACTATCGGGCGGCGAGCGCAACCGGCTGCACCTGGCAAAGGTCTTGAAATCCGGAGCCAACCTGCTGCTGTTGGATGAACCTACCAACGATCTCGATGTGAACACCTTGCGCGCCCTGGAAGAAGCGCTGGAGCAGTTCGGTGGTTCCGCCATGGTGATTTCCCATGATCGCTGGTTCCTGGATCGGGTAGCGACCCATATCCTGGCATTTGAAAGCGAAAGCAAAGTACATTGGTTTATCGGCAACTACTCCGAATATGAAGAAGATAGGCGGCAGCGGCTGGGCGCTATGGCAGACAGGCCTCACCGCATCACCTACCGCAAACTGCGTCGCGACTAGCGGCAGCGATATCGCCGCAAACCATTAAACCACCAGGAGGCGGTGCAGATCTACACCGCCTCCTCGCTATCACAGCCGGAAAAGGATGCCCAGCCACCCATGACGCAATCAATTCAGCCCGGACTACCCCTCCCCCCTTCGCTGCGAGGCGCCGAAATCGGTTCCTTCGCTCACTACACTATTCTGGTACGCATGCCCAAGATCGCCCGCCGAGTGCTGGCCGAGAACAGCCTGAGCCCAGAAGCGATAGACAAGTTGGAATCGCTCATCTCTGAGCTGCCCAGCGGCAAGATCCGGCAGCTGACCGACGTCGGGGCGCCGGACGCGACAGGCTGGCAAGAGATGGTGGCGCCGTACCTGCACCAAGATTGGCTTGAAGTTCCCTGGTTTTTTGCCGAGACCTACTTCTACCGCCGGATCGTTGAAGCCACCGGCTTCTTCGAAGTGGGACATGGGCAAGGGTCTGATCCATACCGGGTCCAGAAGCAGCTGGGGCTGGAGAACGCCAGGATCGCGATTCGTGATTTGAGCAGCCAGCTCGGCAGCTGGCTGGCCCAACCGTGGAATGAAGTGATTTTCAGCCGGCTGCTGTCCGTCGACCTATGGGGCAATCAGGTTGATTTGAGCATATGGCCGGCTGGAGAAGACGGACAGCCCTCCCATGCCAGCAGTGACCAGCAGCTGGCCCACTTGTTGGCGGATGACAGCGAGCAGGTGTTCCGCCACTTGGACAGCAGTCCTGGCCCAGTTCAGGTTGAGTTCATCGTGGACAATGCTGGCTTCGAGTTGGTCGGCGACCTCTGTCTGGCTGACTACCTGCTGAGCAGTAAGAGAGCCAGCACCGTACGGCTGAACCTCAAGAGCCACCCGACCTTTGTTTCCGACGCCATGATCGTCGATGTGGAGAAAAGCGTGGCCTTCCTGGAAGCGGACCACCACCAGGACATACGGGCATTTGGAGCCCGGCTGCGAGCCCATCTTCAATCAGGCCGGCTGCTGCTGGCGGATCATCTCTTCTGGACCTCGTCTTGGGATGCCTGGCAGATGCCCCAACAGCTCAGGGATGAGCTGTCCCCTTCTCGACTGATTATCAGCAAGGGGGACGCCAACTACCGCCGGCTCCTAGGGGATCGGCACTGGCCTTTCACAACCCCTTTCGCCGACATCGTCAGCTATTTCCCGGCGCCGCTGGTAGCCCTGCGCACCATGAAATCGCCGATCGCCACCGGACTGCGGGCTGAAAGGGTCCAAGAACTCGACCAGAATTCCTCCGACTGGGTCCAGAGCGGGCAATATGGCGTCATACAGTTTGCTATGGGTAAATAGGGCGGTGGGCTAGCCTTCGGCTAGGCAGCATTATAGGCGAGCTTGCTGGCCTCTCGGTATGCCGTGTCTTTGGCGGCAGCCACTAACATCGGCCGGGCACTAACCTTGTCACCTTTGTCGAGATAGAGCATACCCAACGAGTAGAATGCTGCCGGCATGGAAAGGCCGCCATCAATCGCTTTCTTGTAGCAGGTGATGGCATCATCGATCTGCCCCCGAGACTCGAAATCCATCCCCTGGCCGATGAGGGCATCTCGCTCCAACTTGCTCAGCTTGGTTACCGGCTCGTCGCCGTCTTCATCACGGAAGATTTCTTCCGCCAGCTGGTTCTGGGCTTCGCGTCGGGCCGCATCCACCGGGTCATCGGTGACCCTGGATTTGGCGGCAGCCGCTTTGGGCCGGCTGTCTTCGAAAGCGGTAGCGATCTGGCGCACCATGCCAGAGAGGCCGTCGGAGGCATCATCCTCAACGGTCGGGGCGGCCTCAACCACCGCTTCCTCTTCTTCTTCCACGAATGCTTCCGGGCCGGACTTGATCAGCTGGAACGCTTTGTGGACATCTTCATTGTCTGGATCCAGCCTCAATGCTGCCCGGCACATCTGCACCGCTTTCTTCTTATCGCCCTGCATCTGCAGGATACGGGCAATCGCCAAATATTCGCGAACCGCGTCCCGGATTTGATTCTGCCGCTGGTAGACCATAGCCAGCCGGCGATGGGGGCCCAGCAAGGCGGGCTCCAGCCGTATCGAACGCTGCCAATGGCTGACCGCATCATCCAGTTCCCGGCCCCGCAGGTACACTTCGCCTACAGCCATATAGGTTCGGCCGGCGGCATCCAGTAGGCCTAGACGTTCCTGGACATCGGCAACTTTCTTCAGATACTTGATGTCACCTCGGGAATACCGGGCCGCCATCTTGTACAGCTCCAACGCTTTGTCCATCCGCTTTAGACCGAAACAGGCTTCAGCCAGGCCAGCATACGGCTCTGGCTCCTTGGCAAACTCCTTCAAAGCAACGCGGTACACTGCAAATGCTTCTTTGTAGAGTTTATTATCCAGGTAGACAGCGCCTTTTCTCAGGGCATCTTCGTACCGTTTACGATCTTGGGCCACTTCGATACTCCAATTAATGAAACACAGCTGCAGCTGTAGGTCAGTGGTGGTCTGGAAAGCCTCTAGCCGTTAATTTGGCTTCTCGAGGCTGAATGACCACAGGCTGTTGGGTTGAGTCCTACTGTATCCTAAAAATAACCCATCGAATAATGAATAGCAAGCAAGAAACACGGATTTGCTCGTTCTAAATGCATTGCCAGCTGAAATGAGCGGCAGATAGGTGCTGGCTGGCGATTGCTAGGCTGCGGCAACTGAACATAAGGTGAACATAGTATCTATGATCTGCCGGTTGTATGCAAATGCAGCCATGCGATTCCGCCCCGATGTCGATGACCGCGGGCACGGCAGCCATCGGTCAACGAACCGGTGTGGGAATCAGTACCCAAAAAAGAAAGACCCGCTCTCCAGACGGGAAAGCGGATCTGATGCTCAATATCAGCGAAAGGTCCTACCCTTCCAGGGCGCCTAGTATCACCGGCAGCAGCTGCTTCTTACGCGAGACCACCCCGGATGCCTGATGCGTACCATCCGGCAGTTTGGAGTAGGGCAGGATTTCCAGCGCTGGCAGCTGATCAGTCATCAACAGGCGGCTTGAAGCCCGCACCACATCGGTGACCATCAGGATACCCAGGTCGAATCCGTTGCTTTCCTTCATCTCCTTCAAAGCTTTCTCTAGAGCCTCTAGATGCTCGGCCAGTTGGGCGAAATTGGTCACCTCTACCTGGGCGATGCCAAAGCGATAGCCACCAGCCTCGTATCGCTTCAAATCTGCGCTGACGATTTCGGCTGGTTCCCGGCTGTCCAGGCCCGCGCCTGCACGGAGCAGCTCTTGACCGAAATTTTCCACGGTCTCGCCCGCCAACGGGCTGCCACCAATGAATGCCCAGCGGCTTAGCCGTTCCACTGCCTTATGGTCCCGGGGGGTTGTGGTTGGAGAAGTCAGGATCAGGGTGTCGGCAAGCACGCCGGCCAGCATCAGGCCCGCCAAAGCCGGCGGCGCACTTAAGCCAGCCTCATCAATGCGTTCCGAGACCAAGGTGGAAGTGCTGCCTACGATATCGACACTCACCCGGATTGGCACTCGAGTGGTGGGGATATCCAGCCGGTGATGGTCAAGGATTTCCAGCAAATCGGCTTCATCAAGGGCGCCGATGGCCTGATCGGCTTCATTGTGATCTACCAGGATCAGACGCAAGCGAGGCGGGTTTAGGGCCTCTCGCTGCCGGCAGATTCCAACGTATGATCCGCCTTCATCCACCACCCAGAATTCACTGCGCTCTTGGCGCAAGATGCGCTGCAGCGCATCTTTGATGCGGCGGCCCTGCTGGAACTGGGGCACTTCGGTATCACAAGCTTCATGGCAGGGCCTTTCCAACAGTTCAGCGATACTGATCTCCTGCCGGTGTTTGTGGGAACCGACCGCCCGGCTTAGATAATCGAACAGGCTCATGACCGTCACCATACCGTATGGCTTGCCTTCACTATCGACAACAGGCGCGACACCGCCAGTACGATTAGCGATGGCCCAGGCATCCTGAAGCGGACTCTCTGGGGTGGTGGTATTCAGCCGCTGGGCAATCGCCTGAAAGCGAGGAGAAGCGTCGACAAGCAGCATGGGCGCGTCAAGCCCCAGCCGGCGCATCACCCAGGTGGTCTGCGGATTGAGCTGACCGGTTCTGGCGGCAACGACGTCTTCATCACCTAGCTCCCGAAGCAGCCAAGCGTAGCTCATTGCCGCCGAAATAGAGTCGGTGTCCGGGTTCACATGACCGATAACGTGGATCTGGTTTCTTGTCTTATCCATCTAGTTTGTTTTCCACATCAAATACAGTTCAATAGGTTGCCTTATGATACCCCATCTGCCGGCAACTGGGGAAAACTGCGGTGAACCGCTTTCAAAAACGGAGGGCGGCAGCGAGCCAGGTCAACTCTCCGAACTCTCAGGCTGGCCCGCCTGAGAGTCTGCTCGGCAGGATCTCCCAATTGCCGGCATCCCGCTTTCGCTGGCAACGGTTCAGTGAGCCCAATATGCAGCATCTGGTGTATGATTAAATAGCGGCTGCTGCATTGGCGGAAATCTACTTGCCATCCTGATGGCACGCTTGTGCCACCGGCTGCGACGAGATTGATTCAGATCATCCAGGAGTAATCCAATGAAATTGCTGCGCACCCCTGAAGAACGATTCGACAACTTGATCGATTTCCCGTTTTCGCCACACTACAGGGAAGTTGACGGCATCCGCATCCATCACGTTGATGAGGGACCGGACGACGGCGAGGTGGTCTTGATGCTCCACGGCGAGCCCAGCTGGTCGTTTCTCTACCGGCACATGATCCCGCTTATCGCCGCTGCCGGACACCGGGCTATCGCCCCCGATCTGGTTGGTTTTGGGCGATCGGACAAGCCAGCCGCCCGGGAAGATTACACCTACCAGAGGCACGTCGATTGGATGGCTGCCTGGCTGCTGAGGCTGGACCTGCGCAGGATTACCTTGGTCTGTCAAGACTGGGGATCCTTGATAGGACTTCGCCTGGTAGCTGGATATCCCGAGCGATTTTCTCGGGTAGTGGTGGCCAACGGCGGCCTGCCCATTGGCACCGACCAGATGAACGACGCCTTTCAGAATTGGCTCTCATTTTCGCAAAACGCGCCCCAGCTGCCCATCGGCAATATCATCAACATGGGCACGTCCTGCGACCTGTCGCCGGCGGTGATCGCCGGCTACGAAGCGCCGTTCCCCGATGAGTCGTACAAAGAAGGGGCCCGTATCTTCCCCGCCCTGGTCCCCATCACCCCGGATTCAGCGGACGCCAAAGAGAACCGGCTGGCCTGGCGGACACTGCGGCAGTTTGACCGCCCCTTCTTGACCGCGTTCAGCGATCAGGACCCGATTACCGCCGGGGGCGACGCCGCTCTGCAGCGGCTTATCCGCGGTGCCAAAGGGCAGCCTCACACGACCATCCAGGGCGCCGGGCATTTCCTTCAGGAGGATAAGGGGCCGGAATTGGCGCAGGTGGTACTGGACTTCATCAGCCGAAACGGTTGAGCGACCTTAAAACTTGCATGCTGTCGCGAATCAAGGCTGCTGGACCATGACTGCCGGTGATCAGCCCTGCTTCCTACCCCGCGGCAATCAGGCCTTCTTGTCGGCAAGTAGTTGGCAAACTGGGAGCGAGTTTGCGAAAATAGATGCAGACCGTTCCGGCAGGGCTGACAGCCGGAACACCCTATTTAGCAAGACGAGGTGAAGCAATTGAAATGCCCTATATGTAATGCCCCGATGGTTGAAGAAGAGCTGGATTACGTCATAGAACATGAAGGCCAGCAGGTGGAAATGAAAGATGTACCCACATGGGTTTGCCAACAGTGCGACCACACCGAAGTCAGCGATGAAGTCGGCGAAGCCATTGAGGAAATGCTGGCCCATCTAGATGTCGTTGAGGTTGATCCTGACGAATTCGATGATGAAGACGGGTTCGAGGATGATTTTGAAGACGACGATGACTACGATGATGAGGACGACGAAGATTACGACGATGACGACGATGCGTAGCGGTGTGTGCTGCTAGGCACTTCACGCCGCTGATCGGAAGCCGGTCTCCCAGGGTTACTCGCCAATCTCCGGCTTCCAGGCGTACGCAGGCGGCTGTCGCACCAGGCGGCAGCCGCAAACAGCCTGACGCCTGTGGACGCAGCGGTCGCTGCCGTTCAACCGGCCTCTCCCCACTTTTCTTTTCACTCGACAAGCTCTATAATCAGGTGATGTAGATTGGTTGCGGCTCTCACGCTTGGCCCTTTGATCAAAATCGGCTTTGCCGCCAGAGCAGTTCCGATCTCAGCTGATATCGCATTGTAGTACCTAATCGCATATTTTCCGGTTTTATCAGACCGTGCGGTGCCCTCTGCCAAGGGAACCGGCTTCAGCGAGGCGATGATGATCCTCTGGAAACTCTTGATGCTGACCTGTCCAGCAGGCCGCCGGTATCCGGCGTGAACTGGCGTCGTTCACTGAGGCTGCAGATCGAGAGCGATGCGATCAATTTAGGAGAAGAGACGATGAATGACGAATCCGGCGTGGTATGTGACATCGCCCAGACGCGCCATCGCGGCGCCTTCGTCTGGCGCAATCTGTGGACTTTGCTGATCTGGCTGTTGGGCCTGTCCATCACCCTTTTCCTGGTCATGGCAGTCCTCTTCTTGCTGCGGGAGGAATGGCTGCCGGCAGCCGTCGTTACCCTGGGCTCTATCGCCGAAGGGCTGGGTATGAAATGGGTCACTGATCGCCGGGCCGATGCCGTCAGAGAAGAGGCGGAAATGTACAAAGATGTACAGAACGCCTGCCGGCGGTACTAGAACCAGGCCGTCTCATGTCGGGATTACCGGCTGCATAAGCTGAACACACAGCTTGAGATTTGGGCCGGCAGCGGGTACACTCCAGGCATGTCACAGAAAAAACGCAATATCGTCTATTCAACGGATCCAGCGTTCAAGAAGCGCTGCCCCCGCTGCGGCAGTTTTCCCTGCCGCTGTCCCAAGCCCAAAAGCGTGCCCCCAGAGCAGCAGACAGCGTGCATCCGCCGAGAGAAGAAAGGACGCGGGGGAAAGACAGTCACTGTGATTATGGAGCTGCAGCTGACGCCAGCTGATATGAAAGATCTCTCCAAGCAGCTGAAACAGGCGTGCGGCGTGGGCGGGGCGATCAAAGACGGGAACATCGAGATCCAGGGGGATAACCGGGACAAGATCGCTGAAGAACTGCAGCGGTTAGGCTATAAGACGAAGTTTGTCGGGGGATAATAGGCCGCAGTTCCTTCTTCCCCGTGAGGACGGCTAACTCAATCGGCGCTGCCGTGGTACAATATTGACCAGATGGCACTGTTGCAATTTCGTCTACTTGGCCGATTCACAGTGAGCATTAAGGGTGAGCCGATAGATGAGCGTCGATGGCGTAGCCGCCAGACCCGCACCATCCTTAAGATCCTCCTCGTGCGCCCCGGCGCCGTCATCCCCAGCGATCAACTCCTTGAGTATCTTTGGCCTGATGATGATCCCCAGGCTGCCAAACGACGCCTTCACGTCCGTGTCAGCGAACTGCGCCGGCTGCTGGGCACCGCGGCAGTACAGCCGATCCAGACGGTCGACGGCGGCTACCGATTTCAGATGACTTCAGCCGTATGGATAGACAGCACGGCCTTTGAACAGCATCTGGATGAAGCGGCGGCCCAGCAGGAGGCTGGACGATTCGCCAGCGCGATTCAGTTTTACCAATCGGCGTTGGCCCTCTATCAGGGGCCGCTGCTCATGGAAGATCTCTACGCGCCCTGGTCTGTATTGGAACGATATCGGCTGCAAGAACGGTATTTGACGCTGCTGACCGGGCTGGCCGAGTGCTACGCCCAGCAGGGCCGTTATCGGCAGGCTATCAACCAGTGCCGGCAGGCGCTTTCCCACGACGCGGCCCGGGAAGCGCTCTACGTCCGGCTGATGATCTATCATTATTATGCCGGACAGCGCAGTCAAGCCCTACAGCTCTACCAGCAATGTCGGCGCAAACTGTCGGATGAGCTTGATGTCAATCCGCTGCCGTCAACGGTGAAGCTGGCAGACAAAATCCGCCAGGGTACCCTCGGCTACGATCCTGATGCACCGCGCTATCCGCCGCCAGTCTACGCCGGACGGCTGTTCAATGTTCCCTTTTCCCTGAGCCGCCCTCCCTTCTTCGGGCGAGATCGCGATTATTCTTGGTTGATTGAACGCTGGCAATCAATGCGCACCGGCATAGTACAGATTATTGGCGAGATAGGGATCGGCAAGTCACGGCTGGCACAGGAATTCGGTGGGTTTCTCCATACCCAGAGCGCCAGCTGCTTATCGCTGAACGCGAATTCGGAAGATCGGCGGCCTTTCGGCACCCTGGTAAAGCTCTGTAAGCAGAAGCATATTCAGCTCCACCACATTGGCGGCTTGCCCAGAGCACACCAGGCGGCTTTGCTGCCGATGTTTCCCGACTTCAACACCAAAGAACCTGGCCAAACGGTGGTGTCCGATCAGTCAGAAACATTACTGGCTGAAGCCTGGGAGCTGCTGCTCCGGCAGCTTTTCACGGCAGAAACGGTGATTATTCTAGATGATGCTCACTTAATTGATGAATCGTCGCTCATCTTGTTGGCAAGCATGGCGGATCATTTCTGGCTGCTGCTGACACTGCCTTCCGAGGCAGACGCCGCCCGCCTGCTCCCGGCGTCGAAGGACATGTCAGCCGCCTCTTTGAACCTGGCGCCGCTAGGTGAGGAGGCGGTGGCAGACATCGTGGGCAGCCTGGCAAGTCACCCCTTGCCCAACTTCACCGAACGGCTGTATGCGCAGACCGGGGGCAATCCGCTGTTCCTGACCGCCGGTTTGAGCTACTTGTTCGAAATCGGCGATCTTCATGTGGTAGATGACGGCAGCTGGCGCGTCACGGGCAGAACGGCAGCACTTCCGCCAACCATCACCGGAACGATGGAGGCCAGGCTTCGCCAGCTTTCGTCCACTCAAAGAGAGATCTTCGATCTTGCAGCGATCGCCGGCGGATGGTTTGATTTCGACTGCATGAAGCACGCCAGCAAATTGGCCGAAGATGAGCTGCTGCAGGTAATCGACCAACTGATTGCCATGGGATTGTTGATCGAACCTAGGGCCAGCGGCCAGCAGGAATTTGCACTTGCCAACCAGGCTTACAAAACAGCAACACTGGCGACGCTGCCGGTGGTACGCGAACGGCAATATCACCGTCAGCTGGCTGGAGCCATGGTACACTGTGTTGATAATCATGACACCGCCGCCCATCTCATTGCCGGACATTACCGCAAGGCTGGCGACCAGCCTGAAGCTTCCCGTTGGTTTGAGACCGCCGGTGATGCCGCCGCTGCCCGATTCGCTCACACGGAAGCGCTGGCCTATTATCGAGAAGCGCTGTCCCTAAACGGTGAGCAGGCGGAGCCGATTTGGGGCAAGCTGGGCCGGCTGGCGCACCACCTGGCCAGGTATGAAGAGAGCGTCCAGTTTCATCAGCGTGCCCTGGAACATTGGACGGCAGCCGGTGACCGGAAGCGACAGGCTGAGGCCGAGTTAGCCCTGGCTGAATCTTACCGTGAGCAAAGCCGATTTTATAACGCCCGCGATCATGCCGTCCAGGGGCTCGAAATAGCTCGCACCCTACCCGCCGCAACAGAACTCAATGCCCGTGGGCATATTATCCTGTCCAACGCGCTTCGCAGTGGTCAATTGGACTCGACGGACGAGGTGGAGCGGCATTTGCGGGCAGCGGCATCTCTGGCGCAGCCGGAGGGCCTGTCTCAACTGGTTGGAGAAGCAGCCTTCTGGCTTGGTGTCGTGGCCATCAATCGGGGAAATGCCGCAGAAGCGTTAGCTCATGACCATCGGGCAATGGCATCATTCGAGAAATGCGGCAGCCAGGGATGGCTGGCAATTACCCACAACAACAGCGCCTTCCATGCGCTGCAGGCGGGCCAGGCGGAAACTGCCCTTAGAATCGCCCAGAACGGTCTGGCTATTGCACAAGACATCGGCTCCCGCCACACCACTGGCTGGCTGCTCAGCACCCTGGGGGAAATTCAAACCCATTTGGGACTGCTAAACGAGGCCAGGGTGACATTGCAGCGAGGGTTGGCCCACAGCAGGCGGTGGGGCCCGGCTCGCCTGGAGCCTGGGATGCTGCACGATCTGGCCAGGCTGGCAATGGCTCAGAAAGCGTGGTCAGAAGCCAAGGCACACGTCGAAGAAGCCTCAAAGCTGGCTGAGAAGAGTGCTCCCCAATTCGTGCCCAGATTGCGCCTTTCCCAGGCTGAGGCACACCTGGGCGCAGGCCAATACCTTCAGGCCATGGCACTTGCCGCGGAAGTCCGGGAACTCGCTGAAGCGAAACAGCAGATGAAGCTGGTGGGGGAGGCGTGGCGGCTGATGGCACTACTTGAATTCAAGTCAGGCAGCCGGTATGTCGCCGAAAAAGCGTTCGCCTTCAGCATGTATTGGCTGAGCTCAGTAGGAAATGCTTTAGAGATCGCCCGCACCCAAGCTGCCTGGGCGGCCTGTCACATGACGGCCAATGGCGTCGATGCCAGACCCGTCTTGGAGAAGGCTAGGCAGACATTCACGGCGTGCTCCGCTCACCTCGATCTCAGCCGCTTATCCCCGTTGTAAGCGCATTGTAAGAACCTCCCACTACCCTCTTCATGGGGAGTACCCAGAAACTTGTTTGATTGAAGCATAGCTGGACGTTACTTGGGCTTGCCTCGAGTTCCAAAGTCCAGCGGGAGTCACACTGTGTGGCAAGCCATGCGCCTGCGAACGGTCGTGTTTTTGGTAAAAGTTTGGGCTGAATACGCTGAGCAGGACCCACCTGCATTGCGTGGCGAACTCAAGTGTCTGGAGAGTGGGCAGCAGCATCTGTTCAAAGACCTTGAGGAGCTGACTTCCTTAATCAGTCAGCTTGCCGAACCAGCGCCCTCGCCCACCCCCAAGGAGTCGCATGAATAGTAACCCAATTATTCTGTTCCGAATTGATGTACTGAAATTATTTGCAGCTGCAACATGGGAGGCCAACTAATGGATGTGAAGCGCGTGAAGAAGTGGCATAGGCTTGTGAAAAGCATGCTGGCGTTGAGTGCCGGGATGATTGCGATGTTCGGGTGGATGGGCAGATCCCAAGCCCGCCCGGATCAGGCGACCTCCTTCACAGTCAATTACGAAGGGGACAGCGTGGACAATATCATCGGCAACGGTTTTTGCGAAGACTTCGCCGGCAGGTGCTCGCTGCGGGCGGCCGTTCAGGAAGCCAATGCCCAGTCCGGGCAGGATACGATAGTAGTGCCGGCAGGTACCTATGCGCTGAGCATCACCGGCAGCGGCGAAGACATCAGCGCCGCCGGGGACCTGGATATCACCGATGATGTGATCATCAACGGCGCAGGCAGCGGTCTAACCGTCATCAAAGGATCAGGTATCGACCGGGTATTCCACATCCCTGATACCCAGACGGTGGTTCAGATGAGCGGAGTCACCATACGAGATGGCCAGGCTCCCAACGCTGCTTCTGGTTCGATCCGAGACGGCGGCGGCATCTATAATGCTGGCGTCCTGACCCTGCAAAACTGCGCAGTCACCAGCAGCGATGCTGGCCCGGGCGGGCTGGTTGCCGGCCAGGGGTATGTCGGCGGCGGCAGCGGCGGCGGCGTCTACAGCTTGGGGTCACTTACTCTCAACAACTGCGTCATCAGCAACAACAGCAGCGGACAGGGCGGCAGCGGGCCGTCACCCACCTCAGCAGGAGATGGCGGCGGCATCTATGTCTTCGGCACCCTTTACTTGGACAACAGCACCGTCTCGCTGAACGGCACCGGCGCCGGCGGCAGCGGCACCAGCGGCGCATCCGGCAGTAGCAGTGGGCGAGGTGGCGGCATCTACGTCTCCGGCACCGCCAGCGGCGGCACTATTTCCGGCAGCTCTATTAAGGAAAACAGTACCGGCAGCGGCGGCAGCGGTGAGAACATGGGTGGTTCTGCCGGTGCGGGAGGAGGCATCCATTTCCAGGGAAGCGGCTTGCAGATCACCGACAGCATGCTGTTGAACAACCACACTGGAAGCGGTGGCAGCGGCGTTAGCGGTGACGGTATGGGCGGCGACTGCGGTGGATTGAACGCCTACTCCACCCGCGGCGACGTCAGCATCAGCGGCAGCACCATCGCCAATAACTGGGCCGGGAACGGCTCCCGCGGTGGGAATGGCGGCGGTATCTGCTACCATGAATCCGTTCAAGGGACACTCACCGTCAGCAGCAGCCACATCTCACAGAACAGCGCAGGCAGCGCCACGGATGCCACCAAGAGCGGCGGAAATGGTGGTGGTTTTTACCTGGCCTATACAGCCGCCCCGGTGACCATCAGCGGCAGCCAAATTGTCGACAACAGCACCGGCGATGGCGGCAGCGGCAGCGGCTTTCCAAGCGGCGGTCATGGCGGCGGCATCTATGCTAATACGGCGGCTGTGGTTGTCAACAGCAGTACGGTTGCCCGAAACAGCACCGGCGCCGGGCTCTACGGCGGTGATGGCGGCGGCTTTGCCCAGCTATCGGGCAGTCTGACCGTAAACAGCAGCACCGTCAGCGGCAACCAGACCTCTGCAGGCAGCAGCGTAAACGGAAGCGGAGGCGGCATCTACGCTGCCGGCACGACGGCCATCAGCGACAGTACCATTGGCTTCAACATTGCCACCGGGCAGGGAGGCGGAGTGCGGCCTCTCAGCAGCACCACCCTCAAGAACAGCATTGTGGCTAATAACAGCGCCAACTCTGGGCCTGACTGCAGCGGCAGTTTCACCTCTCAAGGATATAACCTGGTGTCCAGCAGTGCAGGCTGTGTGCTGGCAGGAGACAGCACCGGTAATGTCGTCGGGCAGGACCCGGGATTGGGCACACTGCAGTATAACGGAGGGAATACTCCCACCCATGCCATCCTGCCCGGAACTCCAGCTGTCGATGCTGGGGCGGGCAGCTGTTCAGCCGTGGATCAGCGAGGGTTGCCGCGCCCAGGCAGCGGCAGTTCAGCCTGCGACATCGGCGCTTTTGAACTGCAGGGGGTGGAAACTACGACGGCAAGCAGCTTCCCAGAAGGGAACGCGATCAGCATGGGCGCCACCATGGTCACTATCTCGAGAACCGTATCGTCGACTGATCCGATGACCACCACCGTGACCAAGCAGAATACCGCCCCTGGCGGTGGCACGCCAGACAGCGGTGAGATGCCGGTCACCTGGAGTATCACCGCCACGGTCGACAGCGGCCTTGATCTGGAACTCGCCTTCTGCTATCTGGACAGCGAGCTCGGCTCCCTGACTGAAGCAGATCTGGCAGCTTACCGGTATGATGGGTCTGCATGGAGCCACAAGGGCGGCGTGGTCGACCAGGCCGGCAACTGCGTCCAACTCTCGAATGTGACCGCCTTCAGCCAATGGACGTTGGCAACCGTTACCCCAACGATGCCGATTATCCTCGACGGCGACGTCAGCGGAAACGTACGCTATGTAGGCTCCGATCCTGCCGCGGTCACTATCAGTGTCGGGATTCACGCCGCTGTTGGCGCGCCGCCGCTTCATACCGTACCCGTAGCCGCTCCGGGAGGGCCGTACGTCATACCTTCGGCCCCTAACGGCAGCTACTACATCAGCGCTTACATTGACATAGATAACTCAGGCGGGCCGCCGGACCCATACGATCTGCTGGCGTTCTACGACGCGGATAATGACGGAAATCCTGACCCGGTTACCGTGGATGGCGGCGACGTGTCAGGTATTGATGTGGTCATATCGGACAAATTTCTTGGCCCGGAACCGGGATGGCAGGCGGTAGCTTCCGGCCCTCTGGCGGTAAGCAGCGCTGGAGATGTCAACGGTGATGGCTACGATGACATCATGATTGGATCTGGCAGCAGCAACACGGTATGGGTATGGTACGGCGGCAGCGACGGCATCGTCCTCGACGGCACCGAATCTAACGCCGATTGGAAGGCGACCTGCTCCCAGGCGTATGCGGCCTTTGGTCAAGCGGTGGCCTCTGCCGGCGATGTCAACGAAGATGGGTACGACGACATCATCATCGGCGCCCCGGACTATGACAATGATGAAGATGGTGAAGGGGCGGCATTCGTCTATTTCGGCGGGCCAGATGGCCTGGGCGATGAAGGCAGCGTGTCCAATGCCGACTGGATGGTCGAAAGCAACCAGGCCGACGCTATGTTGGGAACATCTGTCGCCGCTGCCGGCGATGTCGACGGCGATGGCTTTGGCGATGTCATTGTGGGCGCGCCCTATTACGACAAAGGCGAATCCAATGAAGGGATAGCCTTGCTGTTTCACGGCGGCGTCAGCGGTCTCGGCGACGCTGGCAGCCCAGCGAACCCCGATTGGATGGCTGAGAGCGACCAGGCGAATGCCCACTTGGGGCAGAGCGTGGCCGCCGCGGGAAACGTGAACAACGACCTCTACGACGAGGTTATGATTGGTGCCCCCGGATATGACAACGGCAACAATAACGAAGGGCTGGTTCTCCTGTTCATGGGCAGCAGCGGGGGATTAGG
>JAHEEY010000317.1 GCA_024640485.1 Chloroflexota bacterium
GCCGGCAGCCGTTGGCAGCCGCCTATCTTTGGATTGGAAGTGAAGCCTGCCGGCTGGGACCCGGATCTGCTGGGCCGTATCCGCCGGCTGGGGCTTGACGACTATCTGCTGGACGACGGCGTCGGCTGGCCCGATCTGGTGGGGAACGCGGTCCTTTTCCGATTCGGCTATCTGGACGGTTTTTCCGATGCCCATCTGGAACAAATGGCTTCCTGGCGGCGGCAAGGGGCAATCTGGCTCAATCCGCCCCATTTCATGCTGGACAGCAAGGCGCTGATGGCTGCGCTGTCGCTGCCGGACGTGCGCCGGCGTCTGGCAGAAGCTGGAGACGGCCTGTTGGCCCAGCTGGATCGCTGCATACCCGAGACGGTTCTGCTCACCGAGGAGAGCGCCGTCAGGCTCAGCCAGGATCGGCAGCGCTGGGTGCTGAAATATGCCGGCTTCGACGGCGGCCAGCTGGCTTGGGGCGGCCGCAGCCTGCGGCTGGGTGCCGAGCTCTCCCAGGAAGCATGGCAGGATGCCCTTGTTGATGCACTGGCGCTGCCCTGGCCGGTGGTGGCCCAGGAGGCGGTGCCCACCTTAGCCGCCGACATCGATTACTGGGATGCCGACAACCAGCGCCGGCGGATGTCCGCTGGACGCAGCCGGCTGCGAGCTTTCTATTTGAGAGCGTCAAAGGGCGCCGTCCTGTGCGGTGCCCATGTCACCTTTTCCAATCAGGGCAGCGCCGTCTCCGAAGGGAGCGGGGCGGTGCAGGCGCCTGCATACTTCGTATAGCACCAGAATGGCAGGCGTGACTTTGCAGGAGCAGGCCGTCATTGAACTATGGAAATGAAACCAGTTTAACCAATTTGGAGGAATGATTATGACCCGAGCCAACAGACGCCCGCCGCGCGAACGTGAACGAATAATCCCCAACCACCTGCCCCCTGGACTGGAAGGCGGGCAGCTGAAAGTGCTGTCTGATGCCGATGTGCTGCGTATTCATGAGGCGGCGCTGTCCGTCTTGGAGCGGACCGGCGTCTACATCGAGGAGTCGGAATGCCGGCAGATCATGGAGAAAGGGGGCGCTCGGGTCGACAAGGCCGCTAATCGGGTCTATCTGCCCCGGGAAATGGTGGAGTCGGCCATGAAGCTGGTTAATAAGGACGTCATCCTCTACAGCCAGGACGGCAAGAACGATCTGCATCTCAACGGCAAACGGGTCCATCTGGGCACCGGCGGCGCCGCCGTCATCGTGGTTGATTTGGAAAGCGGCCAGGCTAGAGATTCCCGGCTGCGGGATCTGTACGACATCGGCCGGCTGATCAACGGGCTGAACAACATCCATTTCTTCCTGCGTCCCGTGGTGGCCCGCGACGTGGGCAACGACGACATCGATGTCAACACTTTCTACGCCTGCCTTGCCGGCACCACCAAGCACGTCATGGGCGGCTGCTACTTCCCCGAAAAGGTGGATGAAATCTTGAAGATGGGCAGCATTATCGCCGGGAGTCGGGAAGCGTTCCTGGCCCGCCCCTTCCTTTCATTCAATCTCTGCTGGATGGTCAGCCCCTTAAGGTTCGCCACCGAGACCACCGAGACCTTGACCAAAGCGGTCCGCGCCGGCATCCCGGTGGCCATGGTTTCCGCCCCCCAATCAGGGGCTACCTCGCCGGCGTCGCTTGTCGGTTCCCTGGTGCAGGTGGTCGCCGAAGAGCTGGCAGGGTTCACCTATGTGCAGCTGCTCCGCCCCGGACATCCGCTGCTGATGGGCGGCATGCCTCTGGTCTCCGACCTGCGCACCGGCAACATGAGCGGCGGCAACGCCGAGCTGGCCTTGATGAACGCCGCCTCCACCCAGATGACCCACTTCTACGGGGTGCCCATTTACAGCTCGTCCGCCCTGACCGACAGCAAGATCCCCGACATCCAGGCCGGCTACGAAAAAGGGCTGACTACCGCCGTCCTGGCCCTGGCCGGCGCCGGCTACAATCATCACTCCGCCGGCATGTTGGAGTCGATGCTGGCGGTGGCCTATGAGCAGTACATTATCGACGACGAGATCAACGGGCTGGCCATGCGGCTGGTCAAAGGGATGGAAGTCACCGAAGAGTCGCTCTCCCTGGATGTTATCGACGAAGTGTGCCGCGGCGAAGGCCATTACCTGGGCCACAGCCAGACCCTGGCGATGATGGAGAGCGAATACCACTATCCCCATACCGCCGACCGGCAGACTCGGGCTGATTGGGAGAATGACGGCTCGCCCGACATGCGCGACCGGGCCAGGAAACGAGCCAGGGCGCTGCTGGCTGCCGCCGCCGCCAACCACATCTCGCCAGAGGTGGACGAACAGCTGCGGCAAGCGTTTAACATCAGGCTGCCGCGGAATGTCATGAAGCGCGGCGGCTAGCATACATCATTGGTTTCAAGCGGCTGCTGCACAGGCATAGAACGCCAGGTTCTATGCCTGGTTTCATGTGTCCGTCGCTGTTTGCGATGATGATGCATCCGCGTCGATTATTTGAAAAATCTCATCTTGGTTGACAAGTAATCGCCGATATTCTACGCTGTTTCTAAGCGTATAGACCGGCCGCATCCCCAGCATTCCCCATCGGTCTAGACCCCGCTAACAGATCGCCGCTGACGGCAGTCAGGGCGACAAATGCATTAACAGTCGTCTGCCGGGCGCCCGCGCCCGACGGATTTGAGGGTCCCAGTGAAGGAGAATTTGATGTCACAATCCAGGATGGAGCTCCAGGCGATCATGGCGTCGCTGCCGGAATCCCTGCAGCAGCAGGTCGTCGATTACGCCCGATTCTTGTTGGAATCCGACGCCGCCAAAAGCGCCGGCAAGCCCAAATTCTACATCTGCCCGGTCTGCTTTGAAGCGGCCGAGGAGCGGCTGCGCTGCCACGACCATCTGATGGTCCCCTGTAACGCCGAGCGCAAGGAAGATTGCCGCCCGGTGATAGATGCGGACGGCCGTCTGAAATCGCCAGCCCCGCGCTGGTTCGCTTCTTTGCTCAGCGCCTAGCGCCCCCCGGCTCTACAGCTCGCCGCCCAACTTCCAGCCGCTGAAGTCGTCTTCCGCTGCCGGGCCGGATGCGCCCAGGAACGCCTGGATCACCGGCCGGAACAGGGGGACGTATTTTTCCAGCTTGGCCTCACCCACGCCGTACACTTCTACGAAATCAGCGTCCGTCTGCGGCAGCCGCGCCGCCATGTCCACCAGCGTGCGGTCCGAGAAGATCACATACGGGGGCACGTTGTTCGCTTTGGCCAGCTCCAGCCGTTTGGCCCGCAGCCGTTCGAACAAGGCCCGATCATACGCCCCTTCTTGCCCGCCCCGTTTAGCCGGCGGCGCCGGCCGCGACCGCACCGGCGGCACCGCCATCACCGTCCCGCCGCGCAGCGCTTCGTACCCATCTTCAGTCATCCGCAGGCTGCCGTAGCTCATATCCTGCTTCAGCAGCCCCAATTGGATGAACTGATGCCCCAACTGCTGCCACTCCTTCTTGCTGTACTCTTTGCCCACCCCATAGGTGGAGAGCCGGTCGTGCCCCTTGGAGCGGACCTTCTGTGACTGAGAGCCGCGGAGCACGTCGATGATATGGCTCATGCCGAAATACTCGCCGGTACGGATGACGCAGGATAGGAATTTCTGCGCCTGGATACTCACGTCCGCCACCGCTTCATGTTCCATGGTGCAGATGTCGCAGGTGTCGCAGGCCGCTTCCGGGGCTGCTTCGCCGAAATAGGTCAGCAGCGGCCGCCGCCGGCACACTTTGCTGTTGGCGAACTGGATCATCGCCTCCAGCCGCATCTGGGCCCCCCGCCGCTGGTCGGGGTCATTTTGGCTGATGAAATATTTGACCGTTTCTACATCGCTGTAGCTGAACAGCAGCAGGCAGTCCGCCGGCAGCCCGTCTCGGCCTGCCCGGCCGATCTGCTGGTAGTAGCTCTCCAGGTTTTTGGGCAAATCGTAATGGATGATGAAGCGGACGTTGGACTTGTCGATCCCCATGCCGAAAGCGACGGTGGCCACCATAATGATCGATTCTTCAAAGCTGAAGCGGCGCTGATTTTCCCGGCGTACTTCGTCATCCAGCCCGGCGTGGTAAGGCAGCGCCGAAAAGCCGCGGCGGCACAGCTGGTCGGTGACGTTTTCCACCTGCCGCCGGGTGCTGCAGTAGATGATCCCCGATTCGTCCTGGTGTTTGCGCAGGAAGGTCAGCGTCTGGGCGATCCCTTCCGTTTTCGGCTCTACTGACAGGAATAAGTTCTCCCGGTTGAAGCTGGCCACGAACTCATTGCTGGCATCGATGCCCATAATGGAGGCGATATCTTCGCGCACCTGCTCTGTCGCCGTGGCAGTCACCGCCAGGCAGACCGCACCCGGCAGCCGCCGGCGGACATCGGCCAGCTGGCGGTATTCCGGGCGGAAATCATGCCCCCATTCCGAGATGCAGTGGGCTTCATCGATGGTCAAACAGGCCGCCTGGCACCCTTCCAACAGCGCCAACGTCTCCTGGCGCAGCAGCGTCTCCGGGGCCACATAGAGCAGCTTCACCTGATTCTGACGGATCTGGGAGACGGTCCAGCCGTACTCCTCATAGCTGAGGCTGCTGTTCAGATAGACCGCCGCCACCCCCAGCTGGCGCAGCTGTTCCACCTGGTCCTGCATCAGCGAGATCAGCGGCGAGACCACCACGGTCATCCCCGGGAACATCAGCGCCGGCAGCTGGTAGCAGAGGGATTTGCCGCTGCCGGTCGGCATGATCGCCAGCGAGTCTTTGTGGGCCAGCACATTCTCGATAATCCGCGGCTGCAGCGAGCGCAGCTGGTCGTAGCCGAACACCCGCTTCAGCAGCTTGAGGGCGGTGGACATCTCCAGATCGGCTGCCGGCGGGTTTTCCGGCAGCGGCTCAGGGGTGGTTTCCACCGGCTCCCAGCTGGGAAGGGCGCCGTTGTACCAGCCGCATAGGGTCAGCGGAAAGCGGGGTTCTGCGCCGTCACCTGCTGACGGCCCCAATGAGACGCACAGCAGTGTCCCTGCCGGTATGGTGGGCAGGGACGGCTCGAACCCCGTGTACAGCAGCCTGCCGCCGTTCTCGCCAGGGTACTGGTAGGTCACCTGCTCGTCCTGTTCCAGCCGGCTCAGCGGCTGGTCGGCGCTCCAGAACTGGGCGCTCCGATCCGGCAGCCCGTTCTCCTGGCTGAGACTCAGCAGGCCAGAGCCGTCAGCCTGGCACAGTCCCTCGAACAGCGCCTCCGGACCGCCGCTGATTGGCGGCATCTGGTATTGGATGAACCCCTCCAAATCTTCGATCGGCGGCAGCTGCCGCCGCGACGAGGCCACCACATCCTGCCCATGGGGGGGTACGGCTGAGGGCGCGGCTTCCGCGCTGATCTCCCACACCTCACCGATCTGGAAAGCGGGTTCTGGACTGTTCTCTGGTTCGATGATCCGGACCGATCGGCCGTCAAAGGTCAAGGCGCCCACAGCGGCGCCGCCGTCCATCCGAGTTTTTGCGACGATAACTACTTTCATCTGTCCTCCCAATGACCGGAACCAGCGCCCAGCTGGGCACGATTCCCTTCATGGGTTTGCTTGGTTTTGATTGGCGCTGCCGGCAGCTGCCGGCGTTCCCTGGCTCCGTCTTCGATGGGCTTGATAGGGGAGCCGCACAGCCGGTAATTGTAAAGCAAAACGGCCGCCCGCGCATGAGCCGGAGCCGTTGGTGACCAGGCGGCGATCAAATGAAATGTGCTCCCAACAGCCATCGGCCCTTACTAGAGGAGAAA